>NZ_JBVFXW010000023.1:0-51152 GCF_055522395.1 Psychrobacter sp. TPE 89C | reverse complement strand
AAGTAATAATAGACTGATAAAAATATAAAAAAACGTTTGATACTTTTTGAAATTAGAAAGTATATACTGAGATTTATTTTTAACTGTCTCTTTATCTTCACCTAATAAATCATTATCGACTGCATATTTAGCATTAGCGGCCATTCTCAAGTCAACTTTAGCTGCCTCTCTTAGATCAGCAGAACTGACTATAAGGTGGTGATGGATTTTTCCCCCAGCTTTACCATCTGCTTTAACTCCTATATCGGCTTGATATTTTTGAATGACTCGGCGTGTTCCGTCGCCGATAATACCATCTACTTCACCTACGTTATAACCAAGTAAATTTAAAGATTCTTGAACTTCGCGAGATTCTTTACGACTTAAGCCAGGATCATCAGTAGGCCAAGTGGTAAAGAAATTAACATTAGTATTTCTTTTTTCAATACGTTGGGATAAATGAGCAATAGCTAAAGCATAGTTTTCTGAAGCATTATAAGCATAGAAGGCATCAAAGTTACGGCCCACTAAAAAAGCGGGACCTTCCTTACCGGCAGGTAGAAACAAACCTGCAGAAGATAAAGTGCTAGGTAAAGGGTTTCCATCTGGAAGAGTAATGCCTAGTCCTTGCCAATATGATATTGTTTTTTTGTTTTTACGATTGTTTGAGGCATTAATACTGGAAGGTAAATGTACTTCATAGCCCCAAGGTTGATTGCGCTTGTAACCACTATTTTTCAGAAAATTAGCAGTTGAAGCCAAGGCATCTGCTTGGCTGTTAACTAAATCTTTACGACTATCTCCATCAAAGTCTTGCGCTAACTGCAAAAATGTAGAAGGCATGAATTGTGTTTGTCCAAAAGCACCTGCCCATGACCCTTTAAAATCAGATTTAGCGATATCGCCTTTTTTTAATATTTTTAAAGCGCTAACATATTCTCCACGGAAGTAATTCTGACGGCGGCCAAAGCAAGATAAAGTAGCTAAGGAGTTAATTACGTCTTTTTTACCTAATTTCGTCCCAAAGTCAGACTCTACTCCCCAAACACCCAGCACATCATAACGATTGACTCCATAGTGAGATTCAATTTTCGTTAGTATATTAGCGTATTCTTCATTAGCAGTGATGCCGTCAATAACTCTTTCTTCATCTACTAAGCTAGCTAAATAATCCCATGGTTCTTTAGAGAACTCTGGCTGATAGTCTAGTGACTCTAATACGCTAGGATCTATATCGATAGGGCGATACTGTGTAAAAATGTCTTTAACAGATGTAAAGGGAGCAGTTTGAATGAGCTTGTTTAGGCAAACTGTAAGTTTCTGATTATCAATTGCCAGTTCATCATTGTTTGAGCTATCTGTATTAGCCGCATATGTGGCAGTACCTATTGATAACATGTACATAGGTATTAAAAAATGTAAAATAGTAGGTGATATAAATGAAGGCATTATTGATTACTCAATGGCGATAAAATCGAAAGCCGTATATTAGCAGAAAACAAACCATTGTAGACCAACAGCTTATGAATAAAATGTACTTTGTCTTAAATTATCTTAATAGCATAACTATGGTGGAATGAAGTTAAAAATAGACCTCTTACAAAAATCATAGACTAAGTTACAAATTCACAATACTGGAAAATAACTTCACTCTAAAATCATAGCGTTGACGATGATTTTGAATAATTTAATTAAGCCTGAACAGTTGCTACTCCCTCAAGTATCTTTTTAAAAAGGATGAAGCTATTTTATGTAACGTTTCAATGCCATGATAACTATTATTAGTTAGTAGTGAGGCATCATTAGAAAATCATCCAAGATAAGTTTATCTCGTTAAGATGTAATACATATTCAAACTATGCAGGATTCATGATCGCCATCAATTGAGGTTTGTCTCTTATGGTAATGAAGCCGTAATGCATATCGATAAGGCTCTGCTTTTGCCACGACTGGATGATTTTATTGATAGTTTGTCTGGTGGTGCCAAGCATAAAGCCAAGCTCTTCTTGCGATAAGCGCAGATCTATTTTTATATCATCTCCTACTTGTTTACCATAAGTGTCAATCAATCCAATTAGCATACTAGCCAGTCGCGCTGAAGTATTGAGCGAGGTGGCATCGTCAATCCAATCAAATGCTCTGCGGATTCGCTCACAAGTTATAAGCGCCAGATGCTTGTATAAAATCGGATGCAACTGCGCTGTCTGAATTACTAGGTTTCTTGGAATTGAAATTAGCGTTACTTTGTTAATCGTCCACGCATCATGGGTGCGAGGATTGTCATCTATGATAGATATCTCACCAAACCACTCGCCATTAGATAGGTGCGCCAGTGTCATGGCATGTCCACTAGCACTCACATTACACACTCTAATCGTACCCGACACAACAAAGTGTAGAGCGGCATCATCGTTGTCACCGATGGCATGAATCATTTGACCTTTTTGAACTACATTTAGCACAGCATCGCCCGCCAGCATTGGCTGTACGATGGCTGGTAATTGACTAAACCATGGGTCGTTATCTAAATAATGATTAATATTCATAAGTGTAATGTTTTTGACAGATTTAATTTTATAAAATGGTGTAAAGTAATAATTCGGGATATCTACAACAGTAAAGGAATACACCATGCAAACAGCTATGCAAACCGCGACATCAACGGATTCAACATCGAGTGTACACCATAATATGAGCGAACAAGAGTGGCAGATGCGAGTAAATCTTGCCGCCTGTTACCGAATGATTGCCTCCTATGGTTGGGACGATCTGGTATTCACTCATATCTCTGCACGCGTACCAGGCACTGAGGATGAGTTTTTAATCAATCCATACGGCATGTTATTCGAAGAGATTACAGCATCCAGTCTGGTTAAGGTCAATAAAGCAGGCGAGAAAGTAGTGCCATCAGAGTTCGACGTAAATCCAGCTGGATTTATCATTCATAGTGCTGTACACGAAGCTCGTGATGATGCTCACTGCGTTATCCATTTACATACAAATGATGGCGTTGCCGTCTCAGCACAGGAAAACGGCTTACTACCCATCTCGCAACAATCATTGTTTCCACTATCTAACTTGGCCTATCATGACTACGAAGGCGTCGCATTAAACCCTGAAGAAAAGGTACGTTTGGTTGCCGACTTAGGCGATGCTCATTTTATGATTTTGCGTAACCATGGTTTGCTCACTTGTGCCGATACGGTCGCAAACGCATTTTTGTACATGTATATCATGCAAAGAGCTTGTGAGATTCAGATCAAAGCACAGAGTGGCGGTGGTGTATTGACGCCGATATCAGCACAAATATTGTCAGGTATCCAAGCTGCATCAGAGCAAGTAACTAGAGGCGCGAATGGCGATATCGCATGGCCTGCGTTACTAAGAAAATTACGCCGTACCGACCCATCATTTGAGGAGTAAGTCTCTAATGATCACCTTGGATGAGTGGCGACAGCAGGGGCAATATGAATCCATTCATGGACATCAAATCTTCACTCGGTATGCAGGGGATAAAAGTGCGCCTGTACTGCTATTGATTCATGGCTATCCTAGTGCCAGTTGGGACTGGGAGGGCATGTGGGACGCGCTAACCGAGCATTATTATGTCATCACCCTCGATATGCTGGGGTTTGGGCTGTCAGACAAACCCAAAAACGCGCGCTATCTAATCAGTGAGCAGGCCGATATTTATCAAGCTGTTTTGCAAAAACTAGGCGTTAGTGATTATCATATCTTAGCGCATGACTATGGTGATACAGTGGCTCAGGAGTTGCTGGCAAGACAAGTCGAAGGGAGCGCTGAGCGACATATTGCCAGTGTATGTTTTTTAAACGGAGGTCTATTTCCTGAGACGCACAAACCTATCTTGGTGCAGAAACTACTGTTATCACCGTTAGGTCCTCTGGTATCAAAGCTGATTAATAAACAGAAATTTGCGGGCAGTCTACAACGGATATTTGGCCCCGACACGCAGCCTACGTCAGAGGTGATAGATACGTTATGGCAGCTGTTAAGTCATAATGATGGGTTGGGTGTGATGCATAAGTTGATTAACTATATGCCCCAACGCCAGCAGTACCGCGAGCGATGGGTAGGTGCCATTATCAACAGTACCGTACCGGTAAAATTGATTGCTGGTGCCAAAGATCCTATCTCAGGACAGCATATGATTGATCGTTATCGTGAATTGATACTCAATGCTGATATAACTGACATGCCTATGCTAGGTCATTATCCGCAAATAGAAGATGCGACGGCGATCACAGCAGCCTATCTAGAATTTAGACGCAGTATTCTTTAAATACCGTTTAATCTAAAAAACGCAGAGCATCAAGTGGTGCTCTGCGTTTTTTATTCTATTTTCATTGCTTGAGTTTCAAGTGCATATAAGCTGTTAGCTGAGTTAGAAAAACGCATCACGGAATGAATAGTATAGGTCAAAATGCATTAAGTTCAGAAAATGAAGAGACAAGCTCAATCCGTTCCACGTCTTTCAATGCTTATCCGTTTTTTAAATTTTTGATATCATAAAGAAGTGATTTTGACACCATTTTGGATGTATAGGGTCTGTTGAACATTCAAATATTAGGGCTGCTGATTGCTAAAATTGTACCAAATTAGGCGCAAGCCGACGATAATGTCGAGACCTTAGCTAGGTTTGCAACAACGTTTGGGGTGATTTTAGCATCAGCCTTTCAGGGCAGTACTCTTTTTTGCCAATACATGGCGAAATTGTTTAACCTAGAATGACTAGGCTTCAACAATTTCACTGCATATTGTCTAAAAAATAGTGACTGCCAGCACCACATTCGAATGTTCAACAGACCCTAGTCAAAGAAATATAAAACAGCTAAAAGGCAGCCGACTGCAGATTGTACATAGAGTACCTCTAGAGAGGGTAACACCGTAGCAGTTTAGTAGTTTAGTAGTTTACTGACTATATTACTAAGTCTTCATTCATCTCTTCTCAAAGGGCCACTGAATTTCCTATATAATGAGAGCTATTTCGTTATTGATAATCCATTCAATTTAGGCTTTTTGAGCAAAAAAGCTTTTTATCAGGTAAAACGGTGCTCTATGTTTAACGCTTCTTCGACTCGTTTAAATAAATACATCAGCGAAAGCGGTATCTGCTCCAGGCGAGATGCTGATCGCTTTATTGAACAAGGTAATGTGTACATTAATGGCAAGCGTGCTCAAGTAGGCGACCAAGTGGTTGCCGGAGATGCGGTAAAAGTCAACGGGCAGCTTATTGAGCCACGAGAGCCCGATGATTTTGTTTTTATTGTCTTGAATAAGCCAGTGGGCATTGTGAGTACCACAGAAAGCTCCGAGAAAAACAATATTGTCGATTTTGTGAGACACAGTTTACGTATTTTCCCGATTGGACGTTTGGATAAAGATTCTCAAGGGTTAATCTTTTTGACCAATAATGGCGATCTGGTCAACAAGGTGCTACGTGCTGGTAATAACCATGAAAAAGAGTATTTGGTAACGGTGAATAAGCCGCTAACGGATAGTGTTATCGAGGGTTTAGCGGGCGGTGTGCCGATGCTTGGCAAGATGACGAAAAAATGCCCGGTGACTAAAGTAGCGCCCACTGTGTTTAATATTACGCTAGTTCAAGGTCTAAACCGTCAAATTCGACGTATGTGCGAGCATTTTGGCTATGAAGTCGTAAAGCTTGAGCGTACGCGGATTATGAATGTAAGTATCAAGGGTACACCCGTTGGAGACTGGCGGGACCTGACGCAAAAAGAGTTGTCTGTTTTACTAAAATCTGTAGAGGAGTCTTCTTCGCAAGACAATAAATCACCTAAGAAATCTCGTAATGCACCACGAAAAAAACCTCGTACTGATGCCTCGTCAAAGTCAAAACCATCTTCAAAATCAGTGGGTGCAGCAAAGGGGCGTAACAAATACGCTAAGGATGATGCTAAAAAACCTGCGGGTTCTAAAGGCAGAGATGGGCGTCCTGCTGGTCGTGGTAAGCCGTCAGGGGGTAATGGTAAATCTGGAGGCAATGGCAAACCTGCTACCAATGGTAGGCGTCCTTCGAAAGGTCGAGGGTCTAAGCGGTAGTAGTTTCGCGATCATAAGTTTTTAACGTGCGACTGCTTTATTTATTTTTTAAATGGCAGTAAGTAAGCCAAGTAATCTTAATGGGATAATATTATGTTTAAAATAAAAGTAGAACGCATTGTCAAAAAACCGATTGATGAGGTATTTGAGGCACTGAGTGACCATGCCAGTTATGGCTCATTTAAAGCGGTGGGGGTTGCCAAGTTGGTCGCTGAAGGTGTGGAGGAGCGCAATGGCGTTGGGGCTTTACGTACCATTCAATCGGGACCTGTTAAGTTTTGGGAGCGAATTACGGCGTTTGAACGTCCTACTCATATGCAATACCACATCGAAAAATCTAGACCCATAAAAATGCAACATGATAAAGGCATCATTGATTTAAAAGACTTGGGTGATGGCACCACACACGTGACTTGGGTATCTGAGGGCCGTTTGACTGTACCATTGCCATTAGTCGGTCGCCTATTTGACCGTAAAATGCAAAAGCAAGGAACCATAGGATTTAGTAGCATACTCAAATCTATAGAAAGCCGCTAATCTAGTGGTGGCTTATTTTATTTGAGCCATCACTTTTAGTTTTAATCTGTTTTGTTCTTGGCAGCTTCAATCTCATTAAAGCGCGCTAATTGCTCTGGTGTTGCTTTTTGTTGATGCTTCTCTTTCCACTCAGAGTAAGGCATACCATAAACAAGCTCACGCGCATCCTCGTATTCGATTTCAATACCACGCTCCTCACCAGCCGCTTTATACCATTTAGATAAACAGTTACGACAAAAGTCGGCCAAGTTCATTAGCTCGATGTTTTGTACATCTTTACGCTCGTCCAGATGAGACAATAAGTGACGAAATGCTGCTGCTTCTAATTCGATGTTTGATTCTAATTTTGCCATAACATTTTTCCTAATGGTTAACGCGTACTTGTGGGTGTTTGATTGTCGTTGCACTTGGACGTTTAAGGATGCTGATAATCTTTTGCCTTACTATTTTTTTGCCTTACTATTTACTGGCTTCCGTCTATTAAGCTCCAGTTTACATTAACAAAGAAGGCTGTAATTGAGCCACTTTAAAACTGGGATGATATTAATATTGTGTAACTTGTGTCGATCTATATTAAAAAAGTCTATAAGCAAAATTTGCAGGCTGATTCTTCTAGCATGGGCTCAATATTTCGTTAATTACAATGCACTGTATTGAAAGTGGGCTTTAATAGTACTATAACCTTAACAGTTGAAACGAGCTTTTAGTTTTGGAAGGTGGGCACTGCATAGGCACCGCCATGAAAATGGGATTTTCGTTTTAGTAGTTAGACTTAACTATATTCAAAAGGATATTTCGATAAATCTTCTACAACTCCCGAAAATTGGACAAAAAAAACCTCATTTCTTATATAAGAAATGAGGGTTTTAGTGCTTTTTAAAGCCATATTTGGAGCGGGAAAAGAGATTCGAACTCTCGACCCCAACCTTGGCAAGGTTATGCTCTACCACTGAGCTATTCCCGCTAATTATCAATTAACTATCGTCAGTTGATGAAGGCGTATTATACGCAGTTTTTTTTACCTGTCAACACTTACGTTAAAAAAAAGCAAAGTTAGCAAAACAGGGATGTCATCCAACTGCATAGATATGTTATAACAGTTTCTTATAATACGCATTCCAAAAAATTTGCATGAGATAAATAGACTGGAATACTCATTATAATTCACTTCAATCATAGAATATTATCAGTACTCATCATGGTAATTCATAAGGATAAAAAATGACTCAACAATATACCATCGCCGATTATTTGTTTGATCGTGTTGCAGAAGCAGGTGCCTCTGAGATATTTGGCGTGCCAGGAGATTTTAATTTAACTTTTTTAGACAATATTCTTGCGTCTGATAAGCTGCGATGGGTGGGTAATACCAATGAGCTAAACGCTGGTTATGCTGCTGATGGCTATGCTCGCGAGCGTGGGTTTGCTGCGATGGTGACGACTTTTGGTGTGGGTGAGCTGTCCGCGATTAATGCCACCGCAGGCTCTTTCGCTGAGTATGCGCCTGTACTGCATATCGTGGGTGCGCCAAGTACGGCAGTGCAAGACTCAAAACGCCGTATTCACCATTCGCTTGGTGATGGTGTGTTTAACCATTTTATTAAAATGGTTGAGCCTGTGACCGTGGCACGCGCGCAGATTACACCAGAAAATGCCGCTTCAGAGATTGATCGTGTCATTCGTTTGGTTCTCAAAAAGCACCGCCCTGGTTATTTATTACTATCGCCTGATGTGGCAAAAATGCCAATTTATCCACCAACAACTAAGCTGATTGATAGCCAAGAAGACATTACCAGTCAAGCGGCACTGGCAGATTTCAAACAAGCACTAGTAGAGTTTTTGCCAAACAAAACCACGATGCTTATGGCAGATTTGATGGTGCATCGTTTAGGGTTACAAAATCAGCTTAAAGCACTGATCGCTGATACGGATATTCCTTATACTACGTTGTCTTGGGGTAAGACATTGCTAGATGAAAATAGTAAGCGTTGGGCGGGGACTTATGCAGGTGTTGCCTCACGTCCTGTGGTCAAAGATGCAGTAGAAAACTGCGAATGTCTAATCAAAGTAGGGGTGCAATATACGGATACGACTACCGCAGGGTTCAGTCAAGATATCAATGAGGATGTGGTGGTAGATCTGCATTATGAGCGTGCTTCTATCGGCGGTCAGAATTTTGCACCGATTGCACTCAAAGATGCGTTGCAAACGTTACATGAAGTGATGACCTCGGGCATTAACATCGTACCGAAAGTTTTCTGTGAGCCAGTCAATCCTCACAAGCAAAATGGCAAAGACGATGAAGCCATCCGCCAAGATGATCTGTGGCATATCATTGCTGCGCGCTTAGATCATAATAATTTAGTGTTTTCAGAACAAGGTACTGCCTATTTTGGTATAAGCGATGTGCGTCTGCCAGAAGGGGTTACCTCTTATGGGCAACCGATGTGGGGGTCGATTGGCTATACGTTGCCAGCCAGCTTAGGTGCTGCTATTGCCTCACCAAACAAGCGTGGTGTTCTATTAATCGGTGATGGCTCAGCATTATTGACCATTCAAGAGATAGCGGTCATGATTCAGGAGCGTATTAATCCAGTCATTGTCTTAATCAATAACGATGGCTATACGGTAGAGCGCGCGATTCATGGTGAAAACCAATACTACAATGATATTCCTAAATGTGACTGGCAGATCATGCCACAAGCATTTGGTGCCACCAACGAAAACAGTCTCATGCTGAAAGTCGAAACCGCAGGAGAACTCAAAGCGGCGTTTGATACGGCAGCCGTTACCACCGACAAGCTCGTAATGATAGAAGTCATTGCCGATAAGCATGATATTCCGCCACTGCTTGCCGACATCAGCGCCGCACTAAAGCCAAAAGCTGATTAGACAATGCGTAGATAAAAAAATGCGCAAATAACATAGATAATAAAATCAAATCACCCCATCTAGCATATGTTTAGGTGGGGTTTTTTAGGATTTTTGATGTATGAATGAATTAAACCAATATCGCTCTTACGTCTGTCTATAGACTTTAGTATCATGGCGGACTGGGCTATATTTGCCCCTTGTATTCAATAAGGGATTTTTCATCATGATTTGGCTAAAAATGCTTATCGGTGCCTTGATGGTATTGGCGATTCAGTTATTTGCACAGACTCGGTTTTTTTATTTGGCGGCGCTTGCACCACTATTTCCCACATTTACGTTAATCAGCCACTTCATCGTTGGTACTGAGCGTAGCCCTGCTGATTTAAGAGTGGCCTTGATATTTAGTATGCTTGGCGTCATACCTCATCTTATCTATACTTTTGTGGTATTTTTTAGCATTGGCTACATGAGCTTATATAAGGCCTTGATGTTGGGCGTGGTCGCTTGGATGATTGCCGCTGCTATCCTAGTGCTTACTTGGCAATACATTCAAGCCTAGCGCTTAAAATTAGCTATAGTCAATCCTCTATAAATTGGATACGGTGTCAGTCTCGCTTAGTCTACTACTTGTCATACTTTCACTCGCCTTCCTTGTATCCAAATTATATTGAATCGACTATTATATAAAAAAGCAGGCTTTCATCGTATTTATAGCATTTGAAAATTGCCCTCAATTCCATTCTGATCACCATTATTAAGATGAGAACAAACCCTAGTAAAAAATGCGATAGATATTTTTATAGATACGGTGATAGATGTTATTCTTAATAATATTTTTGGACTTCCAGTGAGGACGCGCCTGAGTAATAAGCTTCAAAGGCTGAATCGCAGTATCACCCTAGCAACTCAAATCATCATTCTAATAAAAACAGGGCTTAAAAATAGATGGATACCTTAAATATCCTATATCTCGTAGGGGCATTTTTAATTTTCGCCAGTATTATGGCAAGTACGTTATCAGCGCGCTTGGGTGTGCCATTATTGCTATTGTTCTTGATGGTAGGCATGTTGGCTGGCGAGCAAGGTATCTTGGGTATCGAGTTTTCTCAGTATGCATTAGCCAATTTTGTAGGGCAGGCAGCTCTGGCTTGTATTTTGTTAGATGGTGGTTTGCGGACGTCTTTTAAGTCGTTTCGGGTGGGGTTAAAACCTGCTGTTACGTTAGCAACATGGGGCGTGCTAGCCACTGTAGTGGTGTTGGGCGCATTTGTTACCTGGCTGCTGGATGTTGATTGGCGCTTTGGTTTGCTCATGGCGGCTATCGTTGGTTCGACTGATGCAGCAGCGGTATTTTCTCTCTTGCGAAATGGCGGTGTCAAGCTCAATGATCGCGTCCAAGCCACGCTTGAGCTGGAATCTGGTGCTAACGATCCATTAGCGATTCTGTTAGTCACTGGTTTGATTGCGTTAAATGTTGATCCAGATGGTCAGAGTGTCATTGGCTTTTTGGGTTTACTGTTTCAGCAGTTGAGTGTCGGTTTGGGCATGGGTCTGCTTTTTGGTTATTTGCTGTCACGGCTATTGCCAAAAGTGCATTTGGCAGAGGGTATGTATGCGATTTTGATACTGTCTGCTGGCTTGGCCGTTTTTGCCGCGACCAATCTGCTTGGCGGTAGTGGATTTTTGGCGGTTTACCTCACAGGCGTCATGATTGGCAATCATAAGGTACGCTCGACTGAGCATGTCATGCGGGTTATGGATAGCTTTGCATGGTTGTCACAAGCGGTGCTCTTTGTGGTGCTAGGGCTATTGGTCACACCATCCAATGTGCTGAATGTCTGGCATTACTCAGTAGCGATTGCTGCCTTTATGATCTTTGTGGCGCGTCCTATCGCTGTGTATACCAGTGTCAAACCTTTCAAATTCAAGGACAGAGAAATCGGTTTTATCTCTTGGGTCGGACTGCGCGGTGCGGTGCCCATTACGCTTGCTCTCTTGCCAGTGATGGCAGGTATTGATAATGCCTTTATGCTGTTCGATATTGCCTTTGGTGTGGTCGTTGTTTCCCTTATTCTACAAGGAACGACTATTCCCATTATGGCAAACCTATTCAAGGTACGCATTCCAACCAATCAGGATCCCAAAGAAGAGCACGAAGTTTGGGTATCAGATAAAGCCAGTATCACTTTGTATGAGTTTGAAGTTCAATCAGGCGCGTTTGCTATTGGCCGACATCCTATGGAGATATCTAAACGTATCAACCCTGATGAGATTCGAGTTTTTGCGTTGGTACGTGGCCAGCAAATCATCGTGGCGGATGAAGAGGCTAAGCTCAAATTTGGCGACAGTGTTTGGTATGCGATGAGGGGCAGTAACAACCACGCGAGTAAAATTGCCAATATATTTAATGATACGACGCTCAAGTATAAAGCCATCGATGATTTCTATGGAGATTGGCTGCTGTCACCCAGTGTCAAGCTTGGCGATTTACCGTTTTTTACCGAAGTGATGACGTCCGAATCTCTAGCGAGACAACTCAAGTCCAAACCGAATAAAGAGATAAAAAACATATGGGAGCAGACAGTCGCTGAGTACGTGAAAGCACGCTTGAATACAGCGCCAGTCTCTGGTGATACAATCGAAATAAATAATGAATGGGCACTGGTGATTAAAGAAGTCGACGACAAAGGCAGTCTGAGAACAATCGGATTAAAACGTCGAGAGCTGCCTACCACAGTGTAGTGATTTGTGGCCTATAATAAGTTGTCCTACAATAAGTGCATCATTTTATTCAAAAAGTCAGCAATGTGTTTGTGCTGATTCTGCCGATACGCCCAATGGTGTTCGACGGCATAACTGGCTTCTTCTCGTAGTAATATTTTCATCAAACCTTCTCTTTCATAGCGCATGGCTAGGTCACGAGGCAAGTAGCCAACATGGTGACCGGCCAAAATCAGCTGTGCCGTAGCCTCCATATGATACGTCGTGGCGCTTAATGTTTTGGGGCGCACATGATGGATGCTGACATCAGTAATATAGCCACGCTTTATCCATGGATGGTTTTGTTCTAAATCTTCTAACGTCAAACCTTCTGAATTGTAAAATAGCTGATGCTCGCGTCCGCAGCACACGACTTGTCTTTCTACAAATGCTGGCTTAAACGTCAGCAACGGTGGAAAGCTACCAAAATAACCAACCCCAATATCGCTTTCGTTACTGAGCAGTTTCTCTAACATGCTTTCAGGGCTTTGCACGTCGATAGAAAAATGTATCAGTGGATTGTTACGGTAGCTGTTTGCAAGCCGCTGTCTAAGCACGTCATAAAAAAACTTGGGCATTTGATCGGTTAGGCACAGTCTAATGTGCCCGCCATGAACGGAGTCTAGTTGCTGAATATAATGCAGCTGATGTTGAAAATTGGCGACCGATTCGGTAAAAGCCACGCAAGCTTCATAAACCGCTGCGCCATCTTCTGTCAGCTTAAATCCTGCGCGACCACGATGGCATAATGTCATACCTAGACGGTCTTCTAAATGCGTTAAATGACCGCTAATCACCGAAGGTGTGACGTTTAGTCGTGTCTGAGCTGCTGTCACTCCTTGACAGTCTACGATGGCCATAAAGCTACGCAAGGTTTTTACGTCTATTTTTATCAACTCATCTAATATCAAGAACCACCCTCCAGTGAATACCTTCTCCAATAAGTACTTTTTTCAACAAACTTCTGATTATAACGTATAAGTCTACTTTACTACGAAAATTTAGAAGTTTACTTCTGAATTTTACCATGGTTCATTCTTTTATATTTAGGTATTGTCAATGGTATGTAGCAAATTGTGTATATTAACTAACAAGTAATAAGGAAGTAACTTATGAGCTTCAATCAGCCACTAAGCGGTAATGAAATGCCAAGATTTGGCGGTTTCGCCACTATGATGCGTCTGCCAACTCAGTCAGATGCTGAAGGATTAGATGTGGCGTTTGTGGGTGTGCCATTGGATATTGGTGCATCTAACCGTAGCGGTGCAAGATTGGGCCCAAGACAGATTCGCGATGAGTCACGTATGATTCGTCCTTACAACGTGGCCACTCGTGCTGCACCTTTTGAGTCATTACAAGTCGCTGATATTGGTGACGTGCCAATCAACACATTCAATCTGCTAAAAAGCGTCGACATCATCGAACAATTCTATACCGATAAAATCGTCAAGCATGGCGCTGTTCCTTTAACACTGGGTGGTGATCACACTATCGCACTACCTATCTTGCGTGCACTTGCCAAAAAACACGGCCCTGTCGGTATGGTGCATATCGATGCTCATGCGGATATTAATGATGACATGTTTGGCGAAAAAATCGCCCATGGCACACCGTTTCGCCGTGCTGTCGAAGAAAACCTAATCGATGGCAACCGTGTGGTACAGATTGGATTGCGTGGGACAGGTTATAGCGCTGAAGAGTTTGATTGGTCAACAGAGCAGGGCTTTCGTGTGGTACCGGCTGAAGAATGCTGGTACAAATCATTAGCACCATTGATGGCAGAAGTACGCGAAAAGCTAGGCGATGGTCCTGTCTACTTAAGCTTTGATATCGATGGTATTGACCCTGCATTTGCACCCGGTACTGGTACTGCTGAGATCGGTGGTCTGACCTCAACGCAAGGTATCGAAATCATTCGCGGTATGCGTGGCCTGGATGTAGTCGGCGGTGATTTGGTAGAAGTGTCACCACCTTATGATCCATTTGGTAATACCTCTGTATTGGCTGCCAACTTGTTGTTTGAGATGCTGTGTATTTTACCGGGCGTTCGCTATGACGATAAGGTCAAAGCCGTTTACTAGTATAATAGCCATAAATTATGACCTCTATAAAGAGACAATCTTTGTGACAATGAATGTTTATAAAGAAACGCAAAGATTGTGCTTATCTGAGGAATTGATCACTGTCTGAATATTCAGCAAACTTTTTCAGGATGAAATCCCCATGACCCAATTGACGCAAACGTCTCTTTCATTACCAGAAGACCCATCTCTAACCTGCGGTGAGCTACTGGTTCAGTGGCTAGAATATTATGGTGTAGAGACCGTATTTGGTATCCCAGGTGTGCATACGGTAGAGCTGTATCGTGGCCTGCCTAATACTGATATTCGTCACGTGACACCGCGTCATGAGCAAGGCGCTGGGTTTATGGCGGATGGCTACTACCGTGCTTCTGGAAAGGTTGGGGTTTGCTTCATTATCACAGGCCCTGGCATGACCAATATCATGACGGCGATGGCACAGGCGTTGGCTGACTCTATACCAATGCTCGTGATATCTAGTGTCAATAAAGTCAAAGATACGGGCAGCGGCGAAGGTCATTTGCATGAAATGCATGATCAGCAGGGCATGGTCAGTAAAGTTGCACTCATGAGTAAAACCATCTGGCAACCAGAGTCGCTACCTAAAGTCATCGCAGAAGCTTTCGCTTTATTCAATGGTGCGCGTCCGGGGCCTGTTCATATTCAATTGCCTATTGATGTGATCACGGCAGATGCCAGTCATGTGGCCAAGCCTCCTAGCATAAGTAATTCTCTTTCTAGCATAAATGACTCTAAAGCTAGCCAAGCTAATCATGTGGCTTTAACGCTACCACAAGTTATGAGACCGCTTCCCAATCCTGCGCAGCTTGATTTGATCGTTGAGGCATTGAAGACCGCAAAAAATCCAGTGGTACTTTACGGTGGCGGCTGTGTTGATGTTGATCAAGAAGCACAAAAACTGGTTGAGCTGATAGATGCACCGACGTTTTTGACGATCAATGCTAAAGGTTTGTTGCCACCTGCTCATCCGTTGAGCTTAGGTAGTAACCAGTCATTAGAGGCAGGACGCGCCGTTATCACCGAGGCTGACTTGGTATTGGCCATTGGTACTGAGCTTGGGGAGACGGACTATGATATTTTCTTTAATGGTGAGTTTAAAATTAATGGTACGTTAATTCGTATTGATTGTGATGCTCAGCAGCTGCATCGTCCTTTTAGAGCCGACATCGCGGTATTGTCTGATGCACAAATGGCCATTAGCGGACTTTGCACACGTTTAGAAAGCCACGAAATAAACAATCAGGCACTGGGTCATCAAGCATTACTAAGAGTGGCCGAGGCAAAGCAGGCATTGCTAGCAGATATGACGCCAGAATTCGCAGGTCAAAATGCATTGCTTCAGCTGATTCGCGATGAAGTAGAGGACATCATCTTCGTTGGTGACTCGACACAAACTGTCTACAGCGGCAATCTAGGATTTGAGGCATTAGCGACCCGTAGATGGTTCAACTCATCGACAGGATTTGGCACGTTAGGTTATGGTTTGCCGGCTGCTATTGGTGCGATGATTGGCTCAAAATCACCGGTTGTTAGCCTAATGGGTGATGGTGGTATTCAATTTACTATTGCAGAACTTATCTGTGCTGCCGAGCTTGAGCTGCCATTGATTGTGCTGTTATGGAACAACCAAGGTTATGGTGAAATCCGTCGCTATATGGAGGATGGCGGCTTGCCATTGATTGGGGTCAATATTAAGACACCGAACTTTGAACCCTTAGCCGCAGGGTTTGGCGCTGGATATCGCAGAATTACTGACAAACAGCAACTGCTGGAAGCTTTGCAACAAGATATCAATGGCAAGCAGCCGATTATCTATGAGATTGATGAGGCAGATGCGTTCATCGTTGAGATGGGTCAGAGCTTTACCTGCTTTAGCTAGTGGTAATGACCTAAGTTAATGACTTAAGGTAACGATAATGACTTAAATGTACTAAAGGCTGGTCACTCAAGGAAAAACGTCTGCAATGTTAAATGCTAACCACTCGTCTCATAGTTCGAATGCATCGCAGGCGAGTTTGTTAGCAGACTTAGTGGCCGTCACTGGCGCGACCAATGTCATGACAAAGCCCAGCCAACAGCAATCTTATGTACAAGGTGCTATAGAAGCGAGTACGGACAATGTATTGGCGGTCGTGACCCCAGATAGTTTAGTGGTTCTATGGCGTGTTATTAACCTTTGTGCAGCAGCGGATACGATTATTATCGCCCAAGCGGCCAACACTGGACTCACAGGTGGTTCAACGCCTTACGGTGATTATGATCGACCGCTAGTGGTTATTTCGATGCAGTCACTGAGCGGTATTCACTTGCTTCAAGCTGCGAAAGAGCTTATTGCCTTGCCAGCGGCGACTCTTCAGCAATTAGAATACAAGCTTGCCCCTTTAGGGCGTGAGCCGCATTCAGTATTGGGCTCTAGTTGTGTTGGTGCCTCGGTGATTGGCGGGATTTGTAACAGCTCTGGTGGCATGTTAGTACAGCGTGGTCCTGCTTATACTGAGATGGCGCTGTTTGCCAAACGCAACAGCTCAGGGCAGTTTGGGTTAGTCAATCACTTAGGCGTTGATTTGGGCGTGCATCCAGAGGAGATGCTTGAGAATCTACAAGCAGGTAGGTTCGAGAGAGAGTCAGATAGCCTAAGTAATACAAAAGCCTGTACCAACCACCATTATCAACACAAAGTACGTGATGGTGATGCGGACACGCCAGCCAGATTTAACAATGATCCTAGCGGACTGTTTGAGGCATCAGGATCGGCTGGCAAGGTTATTGTGTTTGCAGTGAGGGTGGCGACATTTGCTAAACCAGCGAAAGAGCAAACTTTTTATATCTCAACCAATAATGCAGACACCTTGACAGCGCTGCGCCAACACTGGCTAAAAAGTGAGTTATCGCTGCCTGTGTTGGCAGAATATATGCACAAAGATTATAACGACATCACCATGCGCTATGGTCGTGATACCTGTTTGAGTATGCTAAAACTGCCCGCCAGTAAGATCGGGACATTGTACCGTCTACAAGCCAAGGTTGGTTACTATCTGGACAAGTGGCGTTTACCAAAGACATTGCCAGATCGGGTATTACAGATGGCATCGAGCTTTATGCCGCCATCATTGCCTGCATCTGTGAGCATACAAGCACTCTCATATCGTTATCATTTAATCATTAAAGTAGCGGATGGTGTTGATACAGCTACTGGTCATAACGATAGCCATAGCAATGCAAAAGAAGATGATATTGCCGCTGCTCAAGCTTTTTTGCAAAATCATATAGCGCAGCACGAAGGTGTTTTGCATGTATGTACAGAGGCTGAAGCACAGTCGCTATTGGTCTTTCGTAGTGCAGCAACGGCAGCGATGTTTCGCTATCACAATCTCAACCACACAGAGTTTGGCGAGATGTTAGCGACGGATATTGCCTTGCCGAGAAACGCGATAGATTGGGATGAAGTTCTCCCACCTCACTTAGACAAACAAGTCAGTAAAACGTTTTATTTGGGGCATTTTTTTTGCCACGTCATGCATCAAGATTATTTTTTGAAAACCACTACCAATGCCAAGCAATTCAAGGAAGACCTGCTGACATTTTATGACCAGCGTCATATTGAGTATCCTGCTGAGCACAATGTGGGGCATGTATACCCTGCAAAAAAGGCACTACATTATTTTTATAAAAAACTGGATCCAACCAATTCGCTAAACCCAGGTATTGGTCAGACAGAAAAGTGGAAAAACTGGCAATCATCGCCCATTAAGGAGAAGTGACATGACAAACCATATGGATAAATCGCAGCAGCCGATTTTAGGGAATAATACGGTAGATCCAGAAACGCCAAAAGCAGGGCAATGGCGTGCGGCAATGTGGAAGTTTTTATTATTCTCAGCACTGGGTATTGCGCTATTTATCATACCGTTTCAATGGAACGGTAAAGTTACGATCTTATTGGGTGTGTTGACTGATACGCTACAAGCCGCGTTAGGCGGATTCGTGGTCTATATTGCAATGGCAATCGTATCGATTTCCTTCATAGGGGCATTGGCCGTCAAACTATTAAAACCAACTCTGCATGAAGAGTCACCGGTAAAAAAGCTCTTTGATGTTGATTGGTTTTGGCTAACCACACGCTTTTTGGGCATGTTGTTTGTTTGGATGATTTTTCTACAAGTTGGTCCCGAATTTATTATCAATCGTAATACTGGTGGCGTCATTTTTGAAGACTTGATTCCTATCTTAATTCCTTTGTTTTTCTTTGCTATTTTATCGTTGCCATTTCTGACAGATTTTGGTTTGATGGAGTTTTTGGGTACGCTTGCTAGTAAGGTATTTATCAAGCTCTTCAAATTACCTGGTCGCTCAGCTGTTGATGCCATGTCCTCTTGGTTTGGTGCGGCCTCTATTGGCTTGCTGGTCACCATGCAAGAGTATGACAAGAGTTTCTATAGTCAGCGTGAAGCAGCAGTTATTGCTACAACGTTTTCGGTTACCTCTATTGCATTTACCTATGTGGTTGCCAAAACCATTGGCGTGGACAATAACTTTGTCTATTTTTACCTGACGATTGCTCTGACAGGCTTTATCGCTGCGATTATTATGCCTCGCATACCACCACTATCATTGAAGCCTGATACGTATCACTCTGGCAAAAGTATGCTGGATGAGGGCATTCCTGCTGAATACACCACCTATCAGTGGGCAGTTAATCGTGCTGTGACTCGTGCGCACTCTATGCCTAGCTTAGGTCACGTGTTCAAACGCAGTGTAAACAATCTGTTTGATATCTACTTTGGTCTAATTCCTGTTATTTTTGCTATCGGTACGATTGGTCTTGGCTTAGCTGAGTACACGCCTGTCTTTAACTGGCTTGCGACGCCGCTAGTGCCACTGCTTGAATGGTTGCAGATTCCAGAAGCAGCAAAAGCTGCACCTGCGATGATCATGGGTTTTGCAGATATGTACTTGCCAGCATTGGTGGGTAAAAGTATCGAGAGTGAAATGACACGATTCATCGTTGGTGCCGCCTCAATCACGCAGATTATCTATATGTCTGAAGTGGGCGCGCTGATTTTAAAATCAAATATTAAGCTTAATGTGTTAGAGCTGTTCTTAATCTTTGTGCTTCGTACATTAATTAGCTTGGTAGTTATTACCTCAGTGGCGCACCTTTTGTACTAATCACATCAGTCTTATTTAGCTAATCCAGTTATAAGAGCCAGTTATCATGGGCGCCCACTGTGCCGCCGTGATAACTGGTTTTATAGTCAACACTCTGTAAACTGGATACGGTATCAGTCTCGCTTAGTCTACTGTTTGTAGTACTTTCACTCGGCTTCCTTGTATCCGAATTATATTTAACCGCCTATATCCTATGAGCTTCGATGTGGCTTTAGCAAAAAAATAATCAGTAATTTTTCAGTAAAATTATCAGTGAAACTATAGTCGATTCAATTTAAAAGTAGTACAAGGCAACCGAGTGCAGATGAATATCAAATAATTCAAGCGAGGTTAACGCTGTCATACTTTTATAGTGGAAGGACTATATTAGCAATCAGATATCAAAATAGAAAATCAAAATAGAAAAAGGTGACACTCTTATGGATATGACAAGCTCTGAACACTTAGCAAGAGCAGTCGCACAGCAGACTGCCAAAAACGAAGTCGTCTTAAACGCCGCTTATATTAATGGTGAGTGGGTAACCGTTGAAGCGCTTACGACGGTTTCTGATAGTTCAAAGACTGATAACGCAGGCTCTGATAACACCAATAACCATGCGTTGTATGATCCAAACTCAGGCGAGGTGATTGCAACGACGCGTTTATGTGTCAGTGCGGATGTAGATGCAGCGGTAACTGCAGCCTCTGAGGCTTATGCAAGTTGGTCACAGACTGCGGTCAACGAACGCGCGGGCTATCTCAATGCCATTGCAGATACGATGGAGCAGCAGTTCGATACATTGGTTGGGCTGTCAGTGCTAAATAACGGCAAGCCAATCGAAGAGGCAGAAATAGACGTTGGCGATGCCATTGCCTGCTATCGGTATTATGCCAATCTCATCATAAAACAAGCGACTTTGTCTGAGGTGTTTACCAATGAGTCGAGTATACGCTTGCTAAAAACCTATGTACCCGTCGGTATTTGCGCACTCATTGTGCCTTGGAATTTTCCAATGGTCACGACTGCTTGGAAAGTAGCCCCCGCATTAGCGGCCGGTTGTACCATCTTATTAAAACCGTCTGAAGTGACGTTATTGCCAGAGTTGATGCTCGGAAATATATTGTCTGCTGTTAAACTGCCAAAAGGCGTGGTCAATATTTTGCCAGGTGCAGCCGAAGTTGGTGCTGCCATGACCAGCCATCCATTAATTGACAAAGTGTCTTTTACGGGTAGTAATGCAGTGGGTGAAAAAGTCATGAGCCAAGCTGCGAAGGGCATCAAGGATATCAGCCTGGAGCTTGGTGGTAAGTCCGCTATCGTTGTGTGTGCCGATGCTGATATTGATTACGCTTGCGATTTAATCATTGGCGGTATCTTTACCAATGCAGGTCAAATATGTTCAGCGACTTCAAGGCTGCTCGTTCATCAAGACATTGCCGAGTCATTATTTGGAACGTTAAAGGCCAAGACTGAAAATTTAAAAATTGGCGATGGTTTTGCGACAGACACGCAAATGGGTCCGATGGTGAGCGTGCAGCAACTCAACCAAGTCAAAAAATATTTTGACATTGCAGTGACTGAAAGTCTTGAGTGCTTGACGGGTGGTGAGATAGTAGCGCGCGCGGGATATTTCGCAACGCCAACGATTTATACCAATGTGCCAGTGACCAGTCAGTTATGGACAGAAGAAGTCTTTGGACCAGTTCTGGTAAGCACGACGTTTAAAGACCAGGTAGAAGCGATTGCCTTGGCTAATGATAGCAAGTTTGCACTGGCTGCGACCATCGTTAGTACGGATGAAACCAAAGCACTAGAGATGGCATTACAGATCCAAGCGGGTCATATCTGGATCAATGAGCAACAAATTGTACTGCCAGAGGCAGGCTGGGGTGGCTTCAAACAAAGCGGTATCGGACGTGAGCTAGGCACAGATGGCTTATCTGCTTATCAGAAAAGCAAGCATGTGTTATTGCCTTATTAGGACTTGATTGAAAAAGTTGGATTTTCATTGCGTAAAGTAACTTTACTAGACTAGAGTCACCATTCAAGATAAAATTGAGCAATCATTCAAATTTATCGTTGTGCTCATACTTATATGAAGCTACGGCTCTTGTAATGGAAAAAATATGTCACGTACCGCACTTTATAATCGTCATGATTCCTTAGAACGCGCGTTAAAACTTTTTTGGCAAAAGGGTTTTCATGCGACTTCTTTAAAAGATATAGAAGGGGCGCTAGACATGCGTCCGGGCAGTATTTATGCTGCGTTCGGTAGTAAAGATGGGTTGTTTCAAGAAGCCTTAGATTATTATGCTCGCTCAGGACTAACGGAGCTTGAACGCATATTAAGTAAGCAGCCATCTCCCTTGTTAGGTTTGGCTGCTTACTTGCGTCAGCTTGGCGGCATTCGTGATAAGGAACTACCGAGTCGAGCCTGTATGCTGGTAAAAAGTTTATTGGAGTTGGGTGCTCGTGAGCAAGCAGCATTAGCAAAGGTTGAGCTGCTGCTGGCAGGTATGGAGACACGTTTTGCCGGTTACTTTACGGAAGCGCAGCGGTTGGGCGAGATGGATAGTAAGCTTGACCCAACAAGACTAGCACGCCGTTTACAGGCTGAAGTAATGGGTCTGCGCGCTTTTGCACAGCGTGATGTAGACAGTGCGGCAGTACATGCATTGGCTGAAGACATGGCGCGTTCTATAGAAGCGTTGCGTATCGACAAGTCTGTTGAAGTATAAATTTAACGATTAAAAAAAGGGGTTTTAGAGTAATAGTATAGTCTCGGGCTATACCGTTACTCTAAAACCCTTAGCTTTTCTAAAACTCTTAACTTTGCAGATTTAATCATTAATCAGACATCAATCAGATGATTTAGTCAGGCATGTCAGCCAACTGCTGCAAAATGCTTTTATAATTTTCAACACCTTGTGCGCCGCTAATTAAATGGCGCTCATTGAAAACCATAGATGGCACACTTCGAATGCCTTGCTGTTGCCAATGCTGTTTTTCTTTTTCTACTGCTGCCGCAAATCGCTGGTCTTCTAAGACCGCTAGTGCTTCAGTACGATCTAGTCCGATATCTGCTGCAACATCTGCAAGTACGGTGCTGTCAGCTACATTTTTATTATCAACGAAGTGTGCGACAAATAATGCTTGTTTTAGATCGTGCATACGTCCTTGCTGATCGGCCCAATACAGCAACTGATGCGTATTAAAAGTATTGTAAGTACGAAACTCATCAGTAAACTGAAAATTAAATCCAGATTCTGCACCTGCTGCTGTCATTCTAGCTCGGCTCTCTTTAATGTCCTCAGCAGTCGTACCGTACTTCTCCATCATATGCTCACGATAGTTTCGTCCTTCGTGCGGCGTATTAGGATTTAATTCAAATGGATGCCAGTGAATCTCGTGCGGCGTGTTGGTTTGTTTTAATGCCTCGGCTAGTTGACTATAGCCGATAGCACACCAAGGGCACACAACGTCTGACACGATGTCTATTCGTAAGGGGTTTTTTGCTTGTTCCATAAGATCTCTCATTAGCGATAAATTAAAATGAAAAACTGCTGCCCGAAGATGTTTCGAACAACAGTATGAAAACATCAAATGGACTGTGTTAGCATTAGCTGAAAAATATATTAGTCAGCTTTGTGCCATTCAAATTTTTGGAAAGGTTTGTCGATTGGTGTGTTAGCTAGGTGGTTCGTGTAGTTGCTCATTACTTTTTGAGCAGCACCAAGAATAACTTCAAGAATTTGACGCTTAGTGTAGCCTGCATCTAAAAACGCTTGAACAGCGCTGTCATCAACGTTACCACGATTACGGACTACAGATAGTGTGAAGGTACGCAATGCTTCCAATTTTTCAGTTGGTAGTGGCTTTTCATCACGTAATGCATCAGTGATAGCGTCATCTACTTTCATGCTTTTAGCAATACCAGTATGCGCAGGTACACAGTAATGGCAAGCATGCTCAACGTTGATAGTTTGCCATACAACAGTGGTTTCTTCATCATCAAAACTGCTGTCTAAAAACAGTTGATGTAGCTGTTGGTAGCCTTCGAGCAAGCCAGGCGCTTCAGCCATCACGGCGTGTAGGTTAGGTACCATGCCAAATGCTTTGATAGAAGAATCAAGTAAGTCTTTGCTTTCTGCTGGGGCTGTGTCTTTGTCGTGTAGGGTAAATTCAGTCATGTGAAAATCCTTATGATAATTATTAGTGAGTTGTTGTAAAAGTAAGTGTGTATAAGCGGCTTGAGAACTTCTATGTATTTGATTGATTGCTCAAGTATATAAGTGATGTTTCCGTGAGTCGCTTAACAACTGCAGCCACTATAATCCATTTTGAGCACTCGTTCAAATAATATTTGAATGAATGCTCAGGTTATTTGTAAATTTCGTTTACATTCAGATTGGACTGATATAACTATTATGATGGAGGACAGGCAGCTCGGTACTTACAAGAGATGAGAGTGGTTAAAGTGTTTTTTGCCACATCTAACAGTTAGATGTAGACATAGTGTATGAATGCCGTTATTTACTTGCCTTTGAATGATTGATTTTTAAAGGGCATCAATAATAAATTCCATAGAGAAGCGTTTTGTTTGGGCAAAGGGTACTCTTTTAGACCAATATCCAACTCATGATCAGATTTTCTGGCCTCACTTTTATAGCTACCAAACAACTTATCCCACCAAATGACGCTAAAACCATAGTTTGAATTGGTCTCGCTCACACGTTGACTATGGTGGATACGATGCAAAATCTGGGTCATTAATACTAAACGCAAGGGCTTTTCAATCGCAGGTGTCAGGCGGATATTGGCATGATTGAACATCGCCAATCCATTTAGGGTAATCTCAAAAATCAGCACGGCGATAGCAGGCACACCCAATAAGCTGACAGCAATGAGTTTGACCACGATGCTTAATACGATTTCGATAGGATGAAATCTAAGCCCTGTACTGGTATCAACGTGCGCATCGGCATGATGCACTCTATGTAAGCGCCACAGAATAGGCACGCGATGGAATAGTCGATGCTGCCAATAGATAACGATGTCGAGCAATAGCAGACTCAATACAATAGCTACGATGATTGGTAAATCAATGATATTAAATAAGCCAATACCGTGCTGCTGATTATAAAGTGCCACAGCCGTTAGCCCGATAGGTATGACTAGACGTGTAATGAGAGAGGCTGCAAACACTAGGCCAAAATTAGCAAACCAACGCGTGCTACTTTTAATCGGCGCTTTGCGTGCAGGCATAAGCCATTCAAGCATCATCATGATGACTAAGATGCTAAAAAAAACGCCAAGTCTCCACCATACCTCATTTGCCATTATTTGCCTCTTTACTATTTTTCTAGATATGGTTTTTGATGAATGTCAGCCTCTAGCTGTTTGAGCGTATGGTAGCCCCCATGGATGCGGGTGAATATTGTGACGGCACAGGCAGTCGCAAAGATACCAGCAAGTAGTGCAAAGTGCTGCGGCCAAAGACAAAATGCCACAAACAGCGCGATGGTTTCGGTGCCTTCAGTTAGTCCGTTTAGATAGTAAAAGCTTTTGTACTTAAACTGAGGCTTATCCAAATTAAACTTTTCTGCTGCTATAGCAAATGCCAAAAAGCTTGAGCCAGTACCAATGAAGGTGGCTAATAATATCGAACCTGCAATGGCGTTTTGTTCAGGGTTGGCCAAAATAAAGCCAAGCGGTATGGCTGCATAAAATAAAAAATCTAAGGTAATGTCCAAATAGCCACCAGCGCTCGAGCTTTGGTTGGCATGTCGAGCCAGTGCACCATCCAGACCATCAAAAACGCGATTCACTGCGATAGCTGCAAGCGCCCCATACCAAAACTCAAACGCGAGTAATGGTAAAGCTAGCATGCCAATCAAAAACCCCACCATCGTGAGTTGATCCGCTGTGATACCGCACTTGTGCAGTACGACAACCACAGAGGTCAGTATTGGTTTGATGATGGGCGTGATAAATTTATCGAGCATGCGAATGGCCTTTTGTAAGTCGCGTTGATGTCTAGGGCGAGTCATCATTCATCGAAAGTGATGATACGCCCTAAAACAATCAGGTTAAATGAATGACTTTGCCGCCTGCTGCCTCGGCATCACTGTGGTCATGCGTCACCATAATCGCAGGCAGTTTGAACGTGCGAATTTGCTCAAATACCAACTGACGTGTATCGACTCTAAGCTGCGTGTCCAATTTGCTAAATGGCTCATCGAGCAATATGGCTTTTGGCTCACTCATCAAGGTTCGTAGTAAGGCGATTCGTGCTTGCTGTCCCCCTGATAAGTTATCAGGATGTCGACTACCCATGCCTGCCAATCCAACTCGTTCTAGTGCTTGTTCTATTTTTTCTAAGCGCTGTTTTTTATTACCTTTAGGCATAGCAAAGGCGATATTTCCAGCAACGGATAAATGTGAAAACAGCAAAGGGTCTTGATACAGTACCCCAATATGGCGTAAATGCGGCGGAAGTTGGCACACGTTTTCATCATTTAACCAAGCTTCGCCCGTGGCATGGAAACCGCTGGGCAATGTGCCTGTGAGCCAGTTCAAAAAGCTCGATTTACCACTACCAGATGGCCCCATAACGGTGAGTATATCACCGCCAAAAATTTGCTCATCTATGCCTAGTAGACGCGTGTCTTCTCGATATAGCTCTAAGTTTCTTATCTCTAAAGATGGTGACATCAAAACCCCTTTATTCGTATTGTCATTATTGGCTTATGTAGGGCGTGTTAATGAGTGTTGTTTTTGCCACTTCTAAAAATATATTTAGGGAGCAGACTTGCCAGTATAAAACCAATCAGCGGTAGTGCCATTTGGATGATGGCATAGACCGCACTAGTGCGCCTACTTGCCCCATTTGCGAGTGTCACGGCTTCTGTAGTGATTGTTGCAATACGTCCGCCGCCTGCCAATAACGTCGGCAAATATTGGCCGAAGCTGATCGCTAGACCCAGTGCAACGGCAATCAAAATAGGCGTAAACAGTTGTGGTAATTTGACATGAAAAAACACTTTTATAGGTGTCGAACCTAAGCTTGCTGCCACATTCGCAAAACGTGGGTCTAAGCGTCGATAGCTGCTTGCCAGCGATAAAAACACATAGGGCAATACAAATAATAAGTGCGTAAATGCCACATTAAAAAATGCCGCTTGGTTATTGATCAGTTGCTGTAGCCAGACCAAGCCAAATAAGAAAGCGATGCTAGGCACCAGCAGCGGCAAGTAAATGATTAAGCTGGTAAAGTTTGAAAGTCGCTTTGCACTTAATTGCTCGGCTTCCAAACATAATAATGTGAGCACAATAGCAAAGAGGGTGCTCACTAGGCCAATAGCAATGGTATTAAAGAGTGGCGTACCCATTTGCATAAAGGCACTTTGGAAATGTATCAATACAAACTGTTCTGGCAAAGCGTCTGGAAACCGCCAAAACCCAGCCACTGACCACATGGCAAGACCAATGAGTGACATGAACATAAAACCAATGACCACAGTGGTCATAGTGGCAGTGATTCTTTGACAGACAGCATCTCCATAATTGCGTTTACCATTGGTTAGTGAGCCACAGAATAGTATTTTTACTATTTGCTCACCGCCAAGCCATAAAGCGATTAAACCACCTGTCAATGCCAGCTGTAATAATGCCCCTGCTGACGCTTTTATACGTAAATTTAGATCCACATCATTGAACCACTGCATGATAGTGACTGCAAGTGTGGGCGGTGTATTCGGGCCCAATATCAATGGCATCTCTACACTGGCGCTGGCATAGGCAAGCACCGCCAAAATCGGCAACCGCAGCAATGGATATAGCAGAGGAAATACCGATTTAAAAAAGGCGGCAATGGGGTAATAACCCAAATTTAATGCGACTTTATACTGTTGGCGCAGTTTTTTACCAAGCTCTGGTTGTGCCAAAGCACCCAATGCGATGAGTAATAAAAAAGGCAGCTCTTTTAACGTTAAGCCCAGAATGATACTGATGCCGTAGGGATCATGAGGAAATATCCCTTCTGGTGACATTTCCCAACCGCTTAACCACGGCGATATCAATCGTGAAAACATACCAGAAGGTGCAATGAGAAAACCAACGGCAATCGCCGCTGCGGCATGAGGAATCACTAAAATGGGGCTTAGCAAATGTTCGATACGCGTGAGCCAAACACTATTGAAAAACGCTGCCAGTATCATGAGTGTCATGACAAAAGCGAGCAGAGTGCTGATGAGTCCCGTTGCCAAGCTAAGCGCCACCATCTGGGTCAGACCTGGCGTCATCCAAAGGTCTTTAAACCCTTGTAGACTGATGGTCGTCTGGTCAAGTGCGGGCACCCAACTAAACGCAGGCAATAGCACACTAATCAGTCCGCCAAGTACCGGTAGCACCAGTATCAGTAATAAAAGCTTTGGACTAAATATAGCAATACGCGTAAATAGGTCTTTTTTATAAGGAGTGGCAATAGCCGTACAGTTATTGACGCTGCTTTTATTGATATCGCTTTTATTGACAGTACCTTGAGTGGCCTTGTCATTCAAATCTTTATTCATGGGCGAACCCCGTAGCGTGCTTGCCAGCCTTCCATAATCGCCTCAACCCAACTTGGGTGTGGCTCGCTCACTGTGCGTGTAATACTATCAAACGGCAATGCACTAGGATGGGGTTTGTTGGTTTTAAACAAGGCTTGCTGCTCAGAGGTGAGGGTAGATTGGACAAGTACGGTTTTGTCACCCCATACAGAGGGCGTTTGTTTTTTGGCTTGTGCCTCTGGACTCATCAAAAAGTTAGCGACAAGCTGTGCCGCTTGCGGGTGGCTGGCATTGTAAGGAATGGCCACAAAGTGAGTGTTACTCAAGCTACCATCGCTCATCGCATAGCTACGAATACTTTCAGGTAAGTCATAACGCTGCACGGCTGCTGGAACTTCAGGGGCTGAAAAGCTAAAGGCTAAACTGAGCTCGGTATCATCGACCAACCGACGCATTTGCGCACCCGTTTGTACAAACTGCTCACCCTTGCGCCAAAGCGTCGGATGCAAGTCATCCAAGAATGCCCATAGTGGGTCGAGGACAATCGCTTTATTCTGTTCAGTGACAGGCATGTTGAGCTGAGCGCTGGTATTCTCGCCAGTATCGGCATCGTGTTGCTCATGCAGCATAACCAATGCGTATTTCAAAAAGCTAATACCTAAAAAGTCAGGGGGTTTTGGATAGCTAAAGCGACCGGGATTTTGTTTTGTCCAAGTCGTTAGTTCTTTTAAGGTAGTGGGTGGCTTTTTGACGGATAGATTATCGTAGTAAAAAGTCAGTGACGCTTGTCCCCATGGTGCTTCCATACCATTGGTAGGTACACCAAAATCAAAGGTAACAGCGGGGTTGTTATCAGGATCAGTGAGAGCAAAGTTAGGCAGCTTGTTTGCCCACTGTTTGAGCAATAGTGAATTCTCGCTCATGGTGGCAAAGTTTGCGCCATTAATCCAAATCAGATCTACGCTACCTTGGTCATTGTTATTGGCTGATTTTTCTGCCAATACTCGACTGACGGCTTCACTGGTATCTGTGAGTTTTACATGGACCAAGTTGATGTTATATTTATCATCAACTTGCTTGGCTACCCACTGTAAATAGGCATTGATTTGAGGGTCTCCGCCCCACGCGTAGAAGTAAACGTCTTGATTTTTACCCTGAGATTCAACCTGCTGCCAAGGTGCTTCCTTGCCATCACTGCTAATATTAGGGGAGGCAGTGCTTGCAGAGATACCGATACAAACGCTTAGCGCCATAGCATAAGAGCTATAGCGCATGACGTTTTTTAATGCTGGCAAGGATTTAAGAACGTGCATTGATGGGCTAACCTCGACGCCAAGTATGGTATTTTTCTAGCCAGCTTAATACGCGCTGAGGGGCATGGTCACGTTTCCATTCACCGGCCACATATTTGTTGCCTTCCGCCCAAGTTGGGTAGCTATGAATAGTACCAAGTATTTTGTTCAGTCCCAAGCCGTGTTTCATCGCTAATACAAACTCAGCAATCAAATCACCAGCATGTTCAGATACGATGGTCACGCCAAGTATTTTATCTTTCCCTTTAGGGGTAATGACTTTGATAAATCCTTTAGCTGCGCTGTCAGTAATGGCACGGTCTAGTTCTTTGAACTCAAAGCGGGTAATCTCGTACTCAATACCTTTGTCTATCGCGTCTTGCTCATTTAAGCCGACACGTGCGACTTCTGGATCGATAAACGTGGTCCATGGAATCACACGGTAGTCTACTTTAAACTTTTTCAGGTTACCAAATAAGCCGTTCACTGCGGCATACCAACCCTGATGGGCTGCGACATGAGTAAACTGATATGGGCCTACGATATCACCTGCTGCAAAAATATTAGGATACAGCGTTTCTAAGTATTCGTTGGTGACGATAGTACGGTTGGTTTCGATACCCAAATCTTCAAGGCCATAACCAGTCAGGCGAGCGCTTCGACCAACGGCACACAATAGCTCATCGTACTCTATGTCGATTTCAGTGTCGTTGTGTTTAACGACAATATACTTTTTACCATCACGAGCTTCACAGCGTAGTGCTTGATGTGAGGTCAAAATGTTTACACCGCTTTCAACCAGCGCTTGGTGTGCAAAGGTAGACACTTCAAGATCTTCTTTGATCATGATGCGCTCACTCATCTCAATTTGAGTCACATTTGAGCCCAAGCGTGCAAAACTCTGCGCCAATTCACTACCGATAGGACCACCGCCCAGTACGACCAGCTTTTTGGGCGCTTCGTCTAGTTCTGCAAACTTGTTCCATATGGTATCGCTGGTCACGTAGCCCGTTTCTTCAATACCAGGTAATGGCGGTACAAATGGGCGTGCACCAGTTGCAATAACGATAGTACGGGCAGTTAGCTTTTGTGTGCCACCATCATTTAGGGCGATTTCTACCGTCCATGGATCGATGAGCTTGGCATAGCCTTTTACCACATCGACACCCAAATCGGTATAACGCTCAACACTGTCATGCGGTGCAATCTCAGCCACGACATCATGTACACGTGCCATGACTTTTTTGAACGAGAACTGCGGAGACGCATTTTCAAGGCCGTAGTTTTTACCGTGGCGAATTTGATCTGCGATTTTTGCACTTTTAATCACGGCTTTACTTGGGACACAACCATAGTTTAAGCAATCACCGCCCATTTCACCTGCTTCGATTAATGTTACTTTTGCTTTAACAGCAGCAGCAATATAGCTCGTTACCAAGCCGCCAGCACCCGCACCAATAACAATCATGTTGCGATCGAACTGTTTGGGCTTCGAGTAGTTTTTATAGACGCGACGTTTTTTAAACACATTTAAGATTCCTTTAGCAATAAGTGGGAATATGCCCAATAAAGCGAACGATAAAATTAAATTGAGCGATAAAATACCTGACAAGCTTTCTATTTGCGCAAGTTGCGTACCCGCATTAACGAATACAAAAGTACCTGCCAGCATACCTACTTGGCTTACCCAGTAGTAGGTCCATGACTTAATGGCGGTCACACCCATGAGCAAATTGATTAAAAAGAAGGGAAATACAGGGACTAAACGTAATGTGAATAAGTAAAAGCCACCTTCTTTTTCGACGCCCGCATCGATAGCGGCAAGGCGTTCAGGAAAGCGCTGTTTGATGGTATCGCGTAGCAAATAACGTGATGCTAAAAACGAAAGTGTCGCGCCAATACTTGAGGCAAATGAGGCAATGACTAAGCCCTGAAACAGACCAAATAAAGCGCCGGATGCCAATGTCAATATGGCAGCGCCAGGTAGCGAGAGGGCCGTAACTACGACGTACAGTAAAAAGAACCCACCGATAATAAGTAACGGTGACTCTGCTTTATAGTCGTTGAACTGCGCCATCGAACCCTTTAAGCCCTCAAGCGTCAACAGTTGGTTGAGGTCAAAGTAGAAAAACCCCACTGCTAATAGCACTATTAACAGTATTAGAAATATTCTCTTAATCATGAAAGATTCGGCCTGATAGTAAAGCAAAGGTTTCATTCATAGTCATCTTTCTATCATTAAAACTATGATCAAAAAACTTTTGCTGTTTTAGTGATGGTGGCAATTACATTGAATTGTTGAATAATCTATTCGTTTACCTGCAATAAAACAGCTAAGTTGTTAGTTTAAATAATATATAGCTTGTATCGCTTTAGCTAGCATTTATATTATTGCACCATTTAACCTCTATAGCTTTGCTACGGCAACACCTGCATTTGACGTACCACCTGTACGGTCTACGCTTGGATTGCTGGTACTGAATTTATTTAGATTTGACCATAGTCAAACGATAGACTCTGTTTATATCTATGTCAAAGGAACAGTTTTGCCCACAGTTCGTTTGCCCAGTGTCAATGTATCCCAGTCTCTCATCAAGAAGAGAGCGATACATGCTGCCAGCATTGGCCATGCGGCAAAAAACAACAGGTTATCAAATGGTTCTAGATATAAAGCAAAGGTCGAAAAAGTGGAGCCCGCATGAGCCAGCAGCAAAATACCATAGGTCCAAGTTTTAAATAACCCGACAACAAACAGTATGATAAGTATCAACTGAACAGCGCCCATAACATAGAATATGGAATCACCCATATTTTCCATTCCATAAAACTTAGACATAACGCCTGCAGCATGGTCAGGATTGATAAATTTATCAAGCGTCCAAAATAAAAAGACTGTGAAGATACCAAGTCGAAGTAATAAGAGTGAAAGTGGCAAATGTTTTGGCATGAGAAATCTCTTTTTGAGAAATTTTGAAAGCCTTTTCAAAACTTCTTGATGAGTAGGGTGCCGATATTGGCTTTTGTTATATGATTAGTAAAAGTCAAAATGTGTTCAATTCTTGAGTGATTGCTCAATTTCGAGCAAACCTTATCGCTAAATAGGTCAAGAAATCGCATTGTAGTTGCTATTGAATGGTTGTTCAAGTTCGCATCGCCACGTATGGCAAGGTTATGGCGATTTGTTACCTTTTTCAATAAAACCTGTAACGCTAGCTTAAAGGTGATTGTTTTCTATACAATAAAAAAACCCTTTGTAGAAGTAAGTACTCTACAAAGGGTTTCTAAGTTAACAAAGCAAGTATTATAAATACTGACTGTTTACCACATCAAATCATCTGGAATCACATAGGCGGCATAAGGGTCATCTTCTGCCAACACATCTTCTGATGTATCGTTTGATACAACCATAAAGCCTTCCATTTTTGAATCTATACGATCTGCTAATGGGCGGGGAAGCAGTGCATAGCCTTCTTCTAATCGCGCAATGACGACATGACCAGCGACGATTTGGTCATATAGTTTTTGGGTAATAGAGATTTTTTTGACTTTAGAGCCATCAACGAACTGATAGCTGACATCACCACTGATATCAGTGATTTGATGCTGCTTAATCATTTGGATGATATTGGCCTTGAGTGCTTTTTCTTCTAAAACGCGTTGTTTTTCTTGATTGAGCTGCTGATCTTTCTCTAGTTTTTTTGCTTGCGCATCTGCCAATGCTTTTTTCGCTTCTAGACTTTCTGAGTCACCAGTACGTTTGGCATGCTGATTTTGCTTGCTGATTTTATTGGCTTTTTTGCTATCTACCAATCCCGCTTTGAGTAGTTGAGCCTGTAGGGCATTTTTTGCCATAGTTCCATCACCTAAATAACGATATTTAAATCACAAATGCTAAAAAATACATTGTAGCAAAATTTGTTAGGGCATGTTGTCAGACGATGACAAGACTTTATTGCTGTACTAGAACCACGTTTCTTTAAATGTTGTGCAATATAAAGACAGCAGAGTGGATATTATTGTAGAGGCAGGCACACATCACTGGATGAAGTCAGCCAAATTGGTTATTATCGAAGTAATGGAGAGGATTTTTCCAGAGTATTTGGGATGAGCATTGGACGCTATATGGAACTAGGGCGTATCCTCAATTCAATCGATAGTCATCTAAATGGGATAAAAATGGCTAAATCTTGCCAAACGGCGTCAAATAGCTGACTAATATCTCGATATTATCTGCGCTATTTTCCTTGTTTGACTGCAATTTATCTCATTTTTATTACCATTTTTAAAATGAGGACACGCCCTAAATAATTAAAATTAAGGACATATTATGACAACATCACAGCACGTTTTAGCTTGTATTGATGGTTCGGCAGTGACTGAATCAGTTTGTGACTATGCAGCATGGTATGCCAGTAAGTTGAATTTACCTGTTGGTTTGTTGCATGTCAGTGAGGTTCCAGCATCGACCAGACGCGATTTGTCGGGCGCGATAGGGGTGAATAGCCGCCAGTTTTTGTTAGAAGAATTGACCCAGATGGATGAGCAAAGAGCAAAGGTGGTCAACAGTTATAGCAATGCCTTGGTCCAAGATGCAAAAAGCCACATCCAAAATGATTTTGAGGATGTCGCTATCCGCATCTATCAACGCCGCGGCAAGCTGCTACCTGCCATTGAGCATTTTAAGGCAGAAAATCGTGCCATTGTCATGGGTCGACGCGGAGAAGATCACAAAAACAGCCGTATCAATATCGGTAGTCAAATCGAAACAGTCGCCCGTGCATCTGATGTTCCTATCTTGATTTGTTCAGAGACATTCAAAGCACCAAGCTCGTACATGATCGCTTTTGATGGTAGCAAAACCGCCATAAAAGCAGCATGGATGGTTGCAAGGAGCCCAGTGCTAAAAGGGCTGCAAGGTCATATCGTTATGATAGGAAGCCACAATGATGCTGCTAAGCAGAGCTTAAGTGCTGCAGCAGCACAATTAGAAGCGGCTGGGTTTATTGTGGCGGCTCATCATTTATCAGCGGCGGATGCAGTCAATGGTTTGTTGGCTTTTCAAACGGAAAACGACGTCGATATCATGGTGGTTGGGGCTTATGGTCATTCTAAATTACAGCAACTGTTTCTCGGCAGTACGACAACAGAGATTATTGCCAGTACATTGTCGCCAGTTATTTTAGTGCGATAAGTGCAATAAAGGTTAGGGCGTCTTATAAAAGTACTGCAGTTCTTATCTATCTCTAATGATTCTTAAAAAATGATTGATAATTATGAATAAGGCTCAATAAATGATGCCAGATACTTTATAAGAGAGTATTGAGTTACACCCTACTATTTTTGGACATAATCTTATGCTTATTAATGCAGATTTTTCTAGTCGCGCGGCGCTTGCCGTTGAAGACCAACAGTGGGTAAACTCACCGCAGAGTGGTGTAGAACGTATCATGCTAGATCGCGTTGGCGAAGAGAAAGCCCGAGCCACCAGTCTGGTGCGCTACGCACCTAATTCTTATTTTCCGCATCACCTGCATCCAGGTGGTGAAGAGATTTTGGTATTGTCAGGTACGTTTTCTGCAGATGACAAACATTATCCTGCAGGCTGGTATTTGCGTAATCCCCCGTCATCAGGTCATACCCCTTATAGTGATGAAGGTGCGGTGATCTTTGTGAAGCTCAGACAGATGCTATCTGATGAAGACCGCTATGTCGCTATCGATACTCATGATGATGCCAATTGGACACGCCAAGGCAATCGTGATATCTGTGCGCTTTTTTCTGATGATGGCGAGCAGGTGAGTTTGCAACGTCTCACAGCAGGCGACGTATTATTCAACGAAGATATCATTAATGGTGTAAGTGCAGGCGGTGTAGAGTTACTGGTTGTAGAGGGCAGCCTAGTAGAGGGTGATAAAGTATATCAACGAGATAGTTGGATACGTCTACCAGTAGGTGAGCAGTCGCAAATAAAAGCAGGGTTAGAAGGCGCCACGGTATATATTAAGACAGGACATCTAATACAAGTGATTGGTCTATAATTGGCAACTGACCAAGCCAACTGAATTTTCTACCTTATTTTCTACCTTGGTGTTGTAAGTGTGCATCTTATACTTTCATCTATCATTTGATAAAAACTGGCTATTATTACAATAGCCAGTTTTTTATGATTAGAAGTTGGCCTTTAGACTGACTGTCATCTGGCGCTCTGGTCCCATCCAGCAGTTATTGATGTCATAACAAGAACCGACGTAGGTTTTATCAAAGAGGTTGTTGATACTGGCACCGACAGTGAGCATAGGATTGATTTCATAATTGCCACCGATATCTACCAATGTCACGCTTGGCAACTCATCTGAATTTTGTTTATCGATCTGCATGCCGCCTTCATAGCGAACACCCGCATTGAGCGTCAGCTTATCTGTGGCGTAGTAGTCTGTCCATAGCGTGGCTTTATGTTTCGCTGTTTGCGCTGGCGTGTTACCGACCACATCAGGGTTGAACTCATCTTCTGTAATCTCAGCATCGGTATAGCTGTAGCTCGCCGCGACATCCACCCAGTCATTGAGCATATGACTGCCGGATACTTCAAATCCTTTAGACGCAATCTCACCCGTTTGGGTTTGACTTCTATAATTGACGTAATCTGACACCACGACATTTTGTTGTTTAATATCGAATACTGCCAGTGTTCCTTTGGTGCCACCATCTGCCGAGAGATATTTAATACCAGCTTCTAGTTGATCAGCCGTCGTCGGTTTAAATGGCTCATCGGTCACGAAGTTGCTACCAACGACTGGCTGGAACGATTGTGAGTAGCTCGCATAAGGTGATAGCCCATTATCGAAATCATAAATAGCAGCCAGACGACCACTGGTTTCTGATGCATCATTATTAATGGTTTGGTCGCTATACGTCATACCTGAAGAGGCTTTGGTTTGATCAGTGGTGCTCTTGAATTTATCATGTCGTAAGCCTGCAACCACTGTCCAGTCTTGCCATTTCATCTCATCTTGCACATAAAAACCAAGCTGGCTCTGTTCGATGTCTTCATATTGACTGTAGACATCTAAAGGTAAAGTGTCGGCATCAATTTGAGAAAAATCAGGGTTAGACAAGTCAAGGTTTGGCGTACCATCCGCGCCAGCATCATAGTACGCGGCAGTGCTATCGGTCTCTTGATACTCGACACCAAATAATAAATTGTGCGAGGTATTGGCTGTATCGAATTGATAAGCCAGCTGGTTGTCTGTGGTCCAGTTTTTCATGGTTTCATCGGTGGTATAGGCCACACGGTTCAATATCGTATCACTACCGCTGACAAACCCTCCACTATTATACATATTGCGTTGCTCTGCTTCGGCATCGGTATAGCGCAGTATGTGCTTAAAGGTTAGTTGGTCATTGATGTCCCAGTTTACGGTGACACTCGGCATGAATACTTCTTTGCTAAATTTATTCCATTCGTCACCCGCATAGGCATCGCTATCCAACTTGCCGTAGCTAGCGTTATAGACAGTACCGACCGAAGGCAGCGGAGTAGAGGGCACCATGTCTGGATCATCTTGATAAAATAGATTAGCAAGTACCGACACGTCATCTGTCGCTTGCCATTCAAGCGATGGATTGAGTAGGGTGCGTTCTTCTTCTGTGGTCTGCATCTGGCCGTCTTTTTTGCGTTTCAATGCCACAAAGCGATAATTCAAGCTGTCTGTAAGCGTCCCTGTTGTATCAACTGCCACTTCTTTTAGGTTTTGATTGCCTAGTCGTAGCTGTACCTCAGTTTCTTGGGTGCTTTTGGGTGTTTTGGCTATTTGATTGACCATACCGCCGGGTGCCGTATAACCATAAAGTGAGGATGCGGGCCCTTTGACGACTTCTACGGCTTCAGTTGCATAGATGTCTACTTGCGGCATGAGGTTCCAAGCACCATCGTAAGGCAGTCGCAATCCATCATAAAAATTCGATAAGGTCTTAAAGCCACGAACTCTATACTCATCAAAGATAGATACCGTGCCGCGACTCTCAGAGCTAACACCGGGCTCATAGCGTAAGGCAGCGTTGACACTGTCAGCTTGGCGTTTTTGCAATAGGTCTTGATCGATTCTGGTATAGCTCATCGGCGCATCATCAGGGTCTAATGCGGTTTTTGTCCCTGTACTTCGGTAACTATCGGCATAGACAGTTATCGTATCTAAGGTCGTTGATGGTGTCGCTGTCTCAGAATTTTCTGTCTGAGTATTGCTTAGCGTGCCCTCAGTATCAGCTGACTCAGCATAAGCTATATGACTGATGCTCATGGCTAAGCCAATTTGTACTGCTATGGCCAGATGTTTTTTTCGGATAGATTCAGAGGTTAAAGGAAGCCGCATCATATTTCCTGTTCAATAATATTCGTTGAATATGTTGGATTTAAATTTAGGGAGATAAATAACGGAAATAATAATAACACTAATGATTATTGTTATCATTAAAAAGTTACAGTTAACGCTTTATAGAAATATTGGACGCGGTTCTGAATGGTTTAGTGCGGCTTCTTTACATTAATATTGTTGATATATGACTAGAGGGGTAGTGGTTTTTTCAGGGGTTTTCTCGTATGATGCAGCCGATATTATATTGTTAATAGATTTATGTTGTTAATTGAGCAATCAGAGATTATCAAAGGTCGTATTTATGAACAGAGACAGCAGTCAGTCACCTAACACGCAGCGTTATTTTACGGTATGGCGCTGGCATTTTTATGCTGGCATGTTTGTCGCGCCTTTTTTAATTGTTTTGGCGGTCACAGCTCTCGGCATGTTGTTCATGTCGAACACTGCAGGTCGAGACAATGATCGCTTGACCATCACCATTCCAGAGTCGACTGTCCAAGCACCCGTGTCTATACAAGCCAAAAATGCGCTTGATACGTTACCCGATAGCACACTGATTAAATATATTGCGCCCCGTGACGCAGATACCGTCGCTTTGTTTCAGGTGCAGTCAGAAGGCCAGACCAATATGGTGGCAGTGAATCCTTATACGGCTGATGTCGTCAATAGCGCACCTGCTAGCAGCGGTCTTTATGATACGTTTAATAATATTCATAGTGATTTGCTCATCGGTAAAGCAGGTGATTATCTGCTAGAAACGGCTGCCTCATTGACCATCTTGTTGATTTTGTCGGGTTGGTATCTCTGGTGGCAAAAACGCAAATCAGTGAAAGCTATGCTGATACCTAACGAGGTAGTAGCCAACAAGAAAAAACGATCTTTTATCCGTACTATTCATGCGACATTGGGCAGTTGGGTATCGATTCTGCTGCTGTTCTTCTGTATATCAGGTATGGCGTGGGCAGGTGTGTGGGGCGAAAGAGTTGTGCAGGCATGGAGTCAGTTTCCTGCAGGTAAATGGGGCGTTGCTCCTATGCCTATGTCGATTGATCATAGCCAACACAGCACTGCGATGCATGAGTCAATGGCTGCACCTCACGTCCATGGTGCGGCAGCATCTGAAGCGCATACTGAAGCACCCACGCACGGCAGTGTCTTAAACTCGGGCGACACCAAAGAGGTGCCTTGGGTGCTTGAGCTAACGCCGATGCCGGTCTCGGGTACGACCATGGGTCAGGATGGTACCGCACCCAATATACCTATCATGATTGATACGGTAGACCGCTACGCTCGAGAAATTGGGTTTGTAGGCCGCTATCAATTGAACTTACCACAAGGCAGTACAGGCGTCTGGACCATTAGCCAAGATTCGATGAGCTATGATATGCAGAGTCCGACAGCAGATCGCACGGTACATATCGATCGCTATTCAGGTAATGTCTTGGCTGATATTCATTTCGATGATTACAATGCCTTTGGTAAGTTTATGGCGGCAGGTATTGCTATTCATATGGGTACGCTAGGATGGTGGAGTGTGTTGGCCAATGTCTTGTTTTGTCTGTTTGTTATTATGATTAGCGTGAGCGGCTATATCATGTGGTGGCAACGTCGCCCTAATAATGCCGATGAAAGCACTGGGCTGAACCCGCCAGCATGTGGTTTAAACCCAGCTATCTGGTGGCCATTTGCGCTTCCTTTATTGATTGTCGCGGTTATATTTCCGACAGCCATTATCGCAATCGTTGTTATCGCCTTATTGGACTTCTTAGTAATATCTCGTAGTGCTTTTTTGCAGAAATTATTAAAATAAGCAAACGGCTTAGACGAGTTTTCGAGTGTCTAGATACTTTTGATTTATATATAGTCAAAGAACTCTAAAATGGGTACAAGGTAGCCGACTGCAGATTGTACAAGTAGTACATCTAAGGAGGGTAACGCCGTAGCGGTTTAGTAGTTCACCGACTATAGCTATAGCGTGGTTCTTTCTACCATAATGGGGCGACTTATCATAAGTCGCCCCATTTTTTTCGTGACCGTCTTCATCTATAACAAGTCATGTTTATTGCAACATGGCGATTGCATCGGTACTGGCGCGCTGTCGTTCTTCGGCATTCAATTCAATCAATCGGCCTTCTTTCATCAATAATAAGCGGTCAGCGTGTTCAAAGTAGCTGTCGTCATGACTGATAATAAACAGCGTTTTGCCCAGTGCTTTTAGCTCAGGTATTAGCGTTTGATAGAACACACGGCGAAAAGCAGGGTCTTGGTCAGCTGCCCATTCATCAAGCAATAAGATGTCTTTTTTTTCAGCGACTGAGAGTAGCATGGCCAATCGTTTACGTTGACCTTGAGATAGTTTATCTGTAGAAAGTTGATGATCAGACACGCTCACTTTGTCTTGTAGATTGAGCTTCTGCAGCCAGTCAGATATCAGTGCCTCATCAGGTTGATTGCCCTGATTGCCAATTAGCTGTTTAAACAGATGCTGATCACTAAAGATAGCAGAAAACAGCTGTCTATAATCGGCATTATTCTCTGAATCAATGATGTCTTGGTCTACTTGTACAGAGCCTGTGGTAGGGGTGAAAATCCCCGTGATGATTTTGGCGAGGGTAGACTTACCGCTACCATTGGCGCCGATTAAGAACACCACATCGCCACGTCTCACGGTAAGGTTGACAGATTTCAAGATATCATCAGGGTTATTTACGTCACCAGCTAGATTTTGTGTCTGCGTATTGATATCACCATAGCGATAACCAACGTCAGTCAGTGAGATAGAGTTCCAGTCTTTTGCCACGTGGTCAGTCATAAATTCTGCTTGGTAGTCAGCCAGCTCTAGCGACTGTATTTTGTCTAGTGCCACTTGAGCAGTCTGTAGGGTTGGATACGCACCAACCGCATGCAGAATGGGTGACTGCATAAATAGAATCGTTAGGGAGAATGTGGTGGCGACACCCATCGGTATATTCAGATAATTAGATACCGCGAACACCACGCCAATCGAGGCAAACATCATGATATTGGACCAATTCACAGCAGATAAGTGAAAGGTGTCAGATTTTATGACGGTCTGTTGGTACGACTTGGCATGAGACAAAAAATCGTCTGAATATAGTTTTTCAGCACGGTACTGATTGAGCACAAGCTCCTTACGACCTTCTATAATAGATTGATAATCTTGGTATAAAAAATCATTAATCGCTCTAAGCTCTATCAAATGAGTATACACATGCTTTACTAAGATGGTGCTTATCCAGATTGTCATCACAATCCAAAACATGATGATAAACAATAGTGGTAGTGACAGCCATCCTAAATAAAGGGCAACACCCGCAGATAAAATGACACCTTGTACCAATTCTGGCATGCGTACAAATGCAGTCGTAATAGACTGAATATCTGAAGATAAGCTGGCAATTAAGCGCGCACTACCCAAGTGATCTATCTGCGGCACTTTGGTATCTATGATTTGTTTGACCAGTTTTGTTCTGAGCTCGTACACAAACTGATGGCCCAGACGCGTCAACGCATACTGTGATAAAAAAGTAGTGATTAATAGTAGTGTAATCAAGGCGGAAAAATAGCCTAAGCTGAGTAATGACAAAGTATCAAAGACAGGTTGGCTGATAAATGTATGATTTATATAAGCAATGATGCCCACACTGACAGCCGCATTTACCAAATTAAGCAGAATAACTTTGAGAAAAGGCAGGCGATAATGCGCCCAAATCATATGATACAAAGAAGCGGTAGTGCGTGAAGACATAATGGCTCGTTATGATAATAATCGTATGTGTGATGGCAGAAAAAGATTGTTAGGCAAAGCCTGACTTTTATCGTAAATGTACAAGTAAGTTTTAATCATTGCAGACTATAAATTGAGAGTTGCTCAAATTACTTACCACACCTTTATGAATGATATTCGGCGGTATCTTATCAAGACAGCAGAAGGCATATAGATATACGTGGAATAGAAGAGGGTAGGCAAGACAAGTCAGATAGGTTTTAGATGTTATTGATAACCATTAATATTTACAATATTGTGACGTCAATCTTTATATGTGTCAACGTGTTTGTGACCGTAAGAGGGAGTGCCGAATAATGTGTTACCCAGTTTCAAATGATGCGGAAAAAATGATAGAACAAAAGCTCGATTGATTTCATCGTATCGATAGGAATTTATTATGGTTGAGAATAGGTAAAACGATAGTATGAGATTCAAGGTAGCAGTGGTCAGAAAGATAGTAGATAACAATGTAATATATTAAAGACCGCTCGACAGCTAGGGGTAGTTATTCCACTATTAAAGGATTAAAGGATTAAAGGATTAAAGGATTAAAGGATTAAAGGATTAAAGGTGTAGTGGTTGTAGTGGTCAACTAATTTAGGACACCTGATAAGAGGTTTTGATTAAAGTAACACCTTTCTTTTTCAGCCGGCGGTAAATAATTATTGAAGCTGTACGGCCTCAACGTTTGGTAGTAGCCCCAGATATAATCGCTAATAGCACTTGATGCTTCAGCTATATCCTCGTAGACACCCTTTGGCAACCATTCTGTCTTAAAGCTTATAAAGAAGCGCTCAATGGGTGCGTTGTCCAAACAATTACCACGACAGCTCATACTTTGTGTCAGGCCCTTACAATCAGCTATTGCGTCAGCGAACTTCTCACTGGTGTAGTACTAGCCTTGGTCAGAATGAAAAAGCACACCGCTTGGTTTAAGTCTAGTGTGATACGCCATCTGTAGCGCTGAGCTAGTTAAGAGACTGTTGGGAGAGTCAGAGACACTAAAGCCAACCACACGTCGAGCAAACAGGTCTAGAACAACCGATAAGTAACACCAGCCACCTTTGATACGAACATAAGTCACATCACCTGTCCAAACTTGATTAGGCGCATTTGGGCTAAACCTGCGGTCTAATATATTGTCATGGGTTCTATGCGCTTGATCAGCGTGCTTGTACTTGTGAGACTTAAGCTGACAACTGATCAAACCCATTTGCTTCATAAGCTTGGCGGCTAAGTAGCGCGTCAACCTAATGCGATGCTCATTCCACAGCATGGCGATAATGGTGCGAGTGCCTGCTGACTGCTTTGATTCGTTGAATACCTGACGTATCAAAGCTTTGAGTTTGACACGCTCAATATCAATGGGCTTAGCCTGTTTGCAGTAGTAGTAGGTGCTTCTCACTATACTAAATAGACGACACCACTGGCTTTTATTTAGGCGTTTGTCTTGCTCTACAAGCTTACTTATCAGTAGTAGCTTTTGAGACTGTCTGATGCCAGTAGAGCTGAAGCCTTTTTTAAGATGTCGCGCTCCATGGTCAATTGCTTAACTTGTTTGCGAAGCGCCTGTAGCTCTCGTTGTTCATCGGTGAGTGCCAAACCTTGAGTTGGCGTAACCCCTTGCTGCTCTTTTTTATACTTGCGTACCCAGTTATCTAGAGTAGAAGCTCCAATCCCTAACGATTCTGCCACTTCTGCAATCTTACGCTTATGATCAACCACTAAGCTGACGGCTTCTAACTTGAATTCTCGGGTATATTCTCTGCGTTTGGTAGTCATACTGGTTATCCTCTTTGGGGTAGTATAACCGCTTATGCGCTGTCCAATTTTATTATGCCACTACAAGGATTAAAGGATTAAAGGATTAAAGGATTAAAGGATTAAAGGATTACTGCGTTAACCTCGCTTGAAGTATTAGATATACATCTACACTCGGTTGCCTTTCTCTCTTTCAAACTGAATCCTCTATAGTTTTAGAATATAAGTTGTCCCAACACATTTGGTTTAATTGCTTTCGTTAGGCTGCTGGATATAGCTTTCTACATGGGTGTCTATGAAATTGATATCAGCTATTCATGGTTGATAGTGACTGGGCATAAAATATACGCCGCTTATCAATTTTATATTCAATTTTTTTGACAGGTACAAACCATAATATCATTGATGATACGGTAATGACGGATAAAGACTTGGTTATCAAAGGGGATGCTGCTGACAGCGTGCAGCTATCTGGTAATGATTGGATAAGCAGTGGCACCACGAATCAAAGTGGCGTCAGCTATAACGTTTATAGCTTCTCTGATACCAATGGTACTCATGACTTGTTGATTCAAACCGATATCACTACGACTGTGATATAAAGGTATAGATTATGGCAAATTAAGGTGTACTTTTGACAGTGTGCCTTAACTTGAATAATCATTAGTATAGATGTGACTATAGTCAAAGTAGAATTAAAAACGCCCTAATAAGTTAGGGCGTTTTTAATTCTACTTTGAGGGAGTAAAGTGCTATTTGAGGGTTTTTAATGACTATCGACTGACTTAGTGGTTTACTGATTACTGTTGTTCGACGAGGATGTAGCCAAAGAATTAATAGGGGTGATAGGGTAGTTGGGCTCGACCATGGGTGTGCTCTGAGTATTTGTGGTTATCGGTTTATCGATTTGATGTTGTCGAATTTGATCCTGATTACGTTGCCTAACTTCGGTGATAAGTTTTGAGAGCTGTTCGCTATCCTTGTCGATATCATCATCTAACTGTTCGTATTCTTTGGTTTTTTTGAGGGTATATTCAGCTTGGTCGTTTTGAGTGTCAGCCGTTGGTTTTCTGGTAGCTATCGCGTTATCATTACTACCCAGTACTGATGTCTGGACCATCTCAGAGTTATCATTATCTTGAGTAGAGGATTGCTGTGTCTGCGTAGTCATAGTATTATTGCTGGCAATCTGGCCATCACGAGCAGCTGTTTTTTTAGTACTGTTAGAGGATAACTGATCTGGTTCTGCGCCAGACTGTGCAGTATTCTTTTGATTGTCTGGTGTTATTGCTTCAACAGATGCTGCCGATGGATCTTCTGATATCGTAGCTATGGATACTGAAGGCGTGAGAGAGCGTTCTGAGTTTTCTCGTTTTGACGAGTCATCATCAAAAACAGTGAAATAGATAACGATAGCCATTAATATGTGTAGTAATATAGCCAACGCAATAGCGAGCGTTGAGTTTTCTTTTGGTTTGGCAGGCGGGATAGGTGGTCGCAAATGTTGTGTCATGGTTTTAATCCCCACGTCGAAAATACATATTAGATAGTAGTGAACACGTCCAAAAAGCTTATCGTCAAGTTTGTAAGATCAACCATATCTAAAACAGGCAAGTGTTTATTGAATATGATTGTTTAGTTATCTACATACATGGTATAAACTACAACGCATTTATAGCAAGAATACTTCGTGAATAGTGACAGATTTCTGATTTTAAAGCATTGCAATTCTTTATTTTATTAAAGCAGGACTGAGCCAAACTAAATGAAAGTTTATTATTATGACCCATTAATGAGATGGTTACCTTCTATGGTAGTTGTAACGATACGCAAGTATTATACCGTGGTTGTCAGTGTATTGTTGATGTCTCTATCTGGTGCCGCATCAGCAGAAGCTGACAGTTACATGGACACGCTTATTACTCAGGCAATTCAGACCCATCCTTTAGTTGGTTCGGCCCGTGCAGAGCAACAAGCAACGACAGAAAGTATACTCGCCGCGAAGCTCAATATGCTGCCAGCACCCAGCCTGTCATCAGGTTATGATCGTGATGACGGTATGATATCGCAGTTGCAGATTCGACAGTCATTATGGACAGGCGGTAAACTCACTGCCAATGTCAATCAAGCAGTCTTTGATGACAAAGCGGCAACAGAGTATGTCTACGAGCAACAAAACCAAGTCGCTAAAACCACGATTGAAGCATGGCAAAGTTATATCACAGCTGTCGCACAGCAGAGTGTCTATTATGATAGCTTGCAACTGCTGACAGAGTTTGAAGAGATGATGCGCCGCCGTGTAGATCAAGGTGTCTCTGCCCGTATCGAGATGGATCTGGTGACCAACCGTATCTTACAAGAGCAAAATTCTTATCAAGGAGCCGTTGAGCAGCAGCGTATTGCGATAGCACGTTTAGAGCAAATCGTTGGGCATCCGCTATCAGCGACTGATTTGCCAACACCGAATCTGAGTGCATTGGTTGACCGAGCTAAAGGTTACTCGCAATCCTTTGAGAGGATGGCTTTTGATCAAGCCAGTTTTTACAACCCAACGGTGGTCAAAGAGGAGTATCAAGTAGAGGCGGCCAAGCAAGGAGTAAAGTCATTGCAGGCTGCTCGCTATCCGACGGTGTATGCTCAATATGAGTATGATTATTATCATGATCGTGAAAAAAACAATAATGATAATGGCGGAGAGTTTTCAGTAGGTCTGAGCTATGATCCAGGCGCTGGCCTGTCCAACTTAGCATTAGCGCGTGCCTCTGAATCACGAGTCGATAGCCTTTCGCAGTCGAAAGAAGCATCAAGACGGCAGGTACTCGAAACCATTCAAACGCAATATCAGCAGTTTGCGAGTGCTAAGGATCAAGAGCGTTCGTTGGTCGCTGCTGTAGCAGGTGCACAGATCGTGGTCAGCTCTTATCGTCGTCAATTTATCGCTGGCCGAAAGTCATGGCTTGAAGTACTAAATGCAGTACGTGAGCACTCTCAGTATCAGGCACAGTTGGTTGAAACTCGTACCGCTATCATCGCAGCTTATTATAAGTTGCAAGTTGACTTTAGTATGATGTCGTGGCAGAAGTTTGATCAAAGCCGTCAACCAGAGCCTTTATTTAGTCCGTTAGATCCTGTCAAAAACTGGTTGAACCGTCAAGAAAATACGACACAAAAGACAGAAAATTCATTTATACAACCTATCGTTATGAAAGATAAAGATATGGTGACGTACTCTATTGAAGATACTTATGGTGCCTCTGGCTATGCTGATGCTGACAGCCGCGACAACAATACAGGGCTGTTGACTGATTTTCCATAAAGATATCACAAGCCACACATTCATAAAGAAACAACTGTTAGGCATAGTGTCATCTTGCCTTATCAGTTCATCCATGGGATATATTTATCATGAGCACACCGGTTTCAGCTTCTAATGACCAACCATCGGATAGTGAGCTGATAGTAAATGCTACTACAACACAACTAATGCCGACGCCTACGCCTAATGATCCGCTAGATACGCATATATTATCGCTAGCAGATGCATTACGTACCTTGCTAACAGAGCAAGGCTATCCTATCGATAATGTCAGGTTGCAAGGCGTTATATATCAGCAGAAAAGTATATCAACGCTTGCAGATATTATTCAGGTGCTACAGCAGTTAGGTATCGATCAATTGCCTGAATCACTGCCTGTGCCAGATGCCGCATTTTTACCGCTATTAGCACTGCACCCCACACAAGGCTGGGGGATCATTCAGCAATTGAATCCACAAGGGCTTTGGGATTTTAAGCAGTTTGATAAAATCACTGCACATACAGGCACTGAATTTTTGTATTCGTTGCGGGTTCGTCTAGAAGAAGAACCTAGCAAACGAAAACAGTCATCATTCGATCAGCTACTCAAAAAAGATCTCAAAAACTACCGTGGCATTATCATTGAAGCAGTAGTTGCCTCCTTTTTGATCAATATGCTAGCGCTCGCGGTATCGCTGTTTTCCATGCAGGTCTATGACCGAGTGATACCGACGCGTAGTGAGTACACCTTGATTATCTTGGCAAGTGGTGTAGGGCTGGTCATTTTATTTGAAACGTTTATGAAGTTTGCACGTTCAAAGATTATGGATAAAGTTGTAGTCAACCTTGACCAATATCTATCACGTGAGGTCTTTCAGCGCTTATTAAATGTACGTATTGATCAGATGCCAGGGTCGGTCGGCTCGATGGCAGCACAGCTGCGTGGCTACGAACAAGTCCGAGGATTTTACACTGCCAGCACTTTGTTTGGGCTGGTCGATATTCCGATGTCCATTATCTTTGTGTCCTTGATTGTCGTAATTGGTAATCCGTTAGTAGCTTTGGTGCCTATCATAGCGGCGATAGTAGCGATTGTATTAGGATTAGGTACCCGCAAAAAAATAGACAGCATAGCAGCTGTTGGCGCGTCAGCCTCTTATCGTAAGACAGGTATTTTGGTTGAAACAGTAGAGGGCGTTGAGACTATCAAGGCCGGATCAGGCAATTGGAAGTTCCTGTCACGCTGGCTTGATGTGATGAATATCACGACCAAAAACGATCTGGATATGAAGCATGCCAACGATAATCTGAGTTATTTATCGCAGATGATTCAGCAGACCAGTTATGTCGGCATCGTCATTGTTGGCTCATTTGTGGTGATGTCTGGTGATATGACCATGGGTGGTCTGATAGCGTGTTCGATTTTGGGTGGGCGTATTTTAGCACCTGTTATGAGCATCCCAGGATTGTTGGTGCAAGCCTCACATGCTAAAGCAGCCAAACTTAATATTGAGCAGCTGTTTTCATTACAGCAAGACAATCATGGTGTCAGTCATCCACTGTCACCTAGCCGAATTGCTGGTAACTTTGATGTAGATAAAGTCACTTTTAATTATCAAAACAATGACCAACCAGCACTGGCTGTGAATAAGCTCAGTATAAGAGCAGGCGAGCGCATTGCATTGTTGGGTCCAATTGGTTCTGGTAAATCGACGCTACTTAAAGTGCTATCAGGATTATATGCACCAACGCAGGGTCGTATATTGCTAGATGGTTTAGATATCCAGCAGATTAGTCGTGAGTCAATGAATGAACAGCTTGGCTACCTACAGCAAGACCATAGGCTCTTTGAAGGTACTCTACGTGATAACTTATTGATCGGACTGCCAGCACCTAGCGATGATGTCATGCGTGATGCTCTTATCAAAACGGGTTTGATAAAACTCGTGGCCAGTCATTCTAGTGGTTTAGATTTACCGATTAGTGAAGGTGGTAAAGGATTGTCAGGGGGACAAAAGCAATTGGTTGCCTTTACTCGCTTGCTACTAACCAAACCTTCTATATTACTCATGGATGAGCCAACCGCATCGATGGACAATCGCCAAGAGTTACAGTGTATTGATGTCCTCAGAAAAGAGTTCGGAGAAGGCCAAACTTTGATTGTCGCTACTCATAAAATGCCTCTGTTACAGTTGGTTGACCGCATTATTATTATGGACAATCAAAAAATCGTTATGGATGGCCCTAAAGCACAGGTATTGGATAAGTTACAAGGCAACGATACAAAGCAGAAAGAAAATAAGAGAGCTATTAAAGTGAGTAACTCTAAAGTGACAGTCATTAGTAATAAGAAGACATCAGAGAACGGTAATGACAAGAGCGATAACAGCGACAATCTAGGAAAAGACCATGAATGACTATCAGCATAAAACTCATGATCCAAAAGTTGGGCGCACACGCATTATAATTTGGGGCGCTTTAATTGGGATTTTGGTATTGATTGTTTGGGCATACTTTGCCCAAATTGATCAAGTAACCAGAGCCTCTGGTACGGTTATTGCTAGTGCTCGTACGCAAGACATTCAAGCGGCTGAAGGTGGTGTACTGACTGATATATTAGTCAAAGAAGGTGAAGAGGTTAAGAAAGGGCAGCTGCTAGTCAGACTAGAAGAAGAGCGAGCACAAGCAGCAGTGGCCAACTCAGGTTCAAAAATAGCCGCATTAAAAGCTAAGATCGCAAGATTAGAAGCTGAAATATTTGAACGACCACTGGTCTTTCCAGAAGGTATCAAAAATTATAGTGAATATATAGAAAACCAAACGCAGCTATACAATCGTCGTCGCCAAGCGATCGATCAAGATGTTAACTCATTACAAAAGATGATGGTACTGGCACAGCAAGAACTGAGTATGAATGAGCCATTATTAACTTATGGCGATGTCAGTCAAGCGGATGTGATTAAGTTGCGCCGACAAGTCGCTGAGATTCAAGCGCAGATTACCAACAAGCGTAATAAGTACTTTGAGGAAGCGCAGTCAGAGATGACTAAGTCGCAAGAAGAGCTGGATGTTGAGCTTGAGCAACTGCGTGACCATTCACAAGTGCTAGAAGAAAAAAATCTATTCGCTCCTACAGATGGCAAGGTCAACAACATCCTTATTACCACTATTGGCGGTGTCGTGAAGCCCGGTGAGATTATTATGAAGATACTACCAACCAGTAGTGATCTTATCGTTGAGGCAAAGGTAAGTCCGGCAGATATTGCTTATGTCAAAGAGCAGCAGGCTGCTAGTGTCAAACTAGATGCCTACGACTACTCTATTTTTGGTGCAATGAATGGTAACGTGATCTATATCAGCCCTGATACTTTGATGGAGCAGACACCTAAAGGGGAAGAGCCTTATTATCGAATACAGATAAAAATAACAGGTGCCGAGTTTGCGGGTCGCCGTGATGAGATTGTGATTAAGCCAGGTATGACTGCTTCTGTGGATATTAAAGCGCAAGAGCGTTCTGTACTGTCTTATCTAACGAAACCTATTACCAAGACATTCTCAGAAGGTCTGGGCGAGCGTTAAGAGCGGTTAGTAGAGAGAATTCGCTCTAAGTAAGATATTTGTTTTATCCAAAAGCTACGATACCAATGTGTATCGTAGCTTTTTTGTGTCTAAGGCCTGTAAAAATCTCGTTATTGATATTTACGGTATATACAGCTCCAAAAAACCTCTTAAATAGAATATTACCTATAAACAATAGTTAGATTTTATGTATTGAGTTTATTTTTGTTCTACTATATATTTATATGTAAGGGTTTTTATTTGCATTGTTTAATTTGTAAAGACAATTTATTGATACATGCGGTCATATTTGCATTAATTATTATATTCATAATTGTTTATATATAGACATAGGATAAATCGGAATAGTATTTTTGATTTATAAAATCATTACAATATAGATTTATAGGATAGTTGTTTACGTATTAAGATTTTAATTTATAGGGAGCAAGTGTTATGGAAAACAAAACTATATTATTATCGGCTGTATTCTTTATAGCTATGAGCCTAACAGGCTGCCAGACCATAAAAGAAAAACAGCAATCAATCCTTTCTGATAGCAAAATTAACACCAACTGGGCAAAAGACCATAAAGTGTTTGAAGTTATACCTGACGACTCTCTACAAAAAATGGAAAGTAGAATTGTATTCTTCCGTCATGCTAAAAATACTGACCAACTAAGTAATATTAACCCACGTACTATCAACGTAAGCATGGGACCTGATAGTGCATTTCAGGTGAGCCTGACGAGCGGACATTATTCAGACATTATAGTATGTAATGGATTACAACTTATCAATGCCAAAGTGTTAAGTGAAGAAACTGGTAAAATTACTACTTACTCTAAACAGTATCAATTTAGCCCTCAAACGACGACTTATTTACAAGTTGCTTCATCAAAAGAAGGTAGTCCTATCATTCAGCAAGTACCAAATGACGAAGCATTGATATCGTTGAAGAAAAGTACTCGTCAAAATCACCAAATCAGTCGTGTACCGTCAGATTGTAATCATTCAAATAAAATGCTAAAAAAATAGTGTATTTAA
>NZ_JBVFXW010000022.1:0-53541 GCF_055522395.1 Psychrobacter sp. TPE 89C | reverse complement strand
ATAAAAACTCTTGATGGACAGTTGCTTCATAAAAAGCGTCTTCGTAAAAAATTTCTTCATAAAAAATCGCTTCGAAAGTTGAACGATTAAAATATACAGTAATCATATACAAAGAGAATTGATATGAATAATAATAGCGTGTTGTCACCGACAATGACAAAGCACCTACTTGATTGGAAGCTGCATTTATTGGTCATTGCTGTGTCATTACTGGCAGAATGGATCGGTATTATTAAGATTCCTATCGGCATTGGTATTTTGGTATTACTGCCTCTACTTTATGCTTTTATCTTTGCAATTCTACTCAACCCAAATGTCATTCCTTCTATGAAGGCGGTCATAACCAAAAAACGCGCCAAATTTGCCAGTTATGCAATTTTATTAAGCATCATGCCTTTCATTGCAAAGTTCGGTGTGGGTGTTGGCCCGAATATCGAAGAAATCATCGCAGCAGGTCCGGCATTACTATTACAAGAGCTGGGTAATGTAGCGACCGTGCTGATTGCACTACCGGTTGCGGTATTGGTCTTTGGTATGGGAAGAGAGGCTATCGGTGCAACACACTCGGTCGCTCGTGAGCCTAACGTGGCATTGATTGCTGATAAATATGGTCTTCAAAGCGCCGAAGGTATCGGTGTGATGGGCGTCTATGTAATGGGTACTTTGTTTGGTGCCATTTACTTTTCGTTGATGGCAGGCATCATTGCCTCTATGGACATCATGGATGTTCGAGCGCTCGCTATGGCTTGTGGTATTGGGAGTGGCAGTATGATGGGTGCGTGTTCTGCTGCGTTGGCAGAGACAGTGCCGGATCAAGCTGAGACCATTACAGCATTTGCAGCAACGTCTAACTTATTGACCTATGCTACCGGATTATTCGTTAGCTTATTTGTCGCGCTACCTTTTACAGAGTTTTTATATAAGGTCGTTAGCAAATTTAAAAAGAATACTGCAGACGCTACTACCGACACAGATTTCGGTGCGGTTATGGAAGAGCCTGCCGTATTGTCGATGGGACAAACATTTATCTTGCTAGCCGTGATATGTGTGGTGCTGCTACTCAGTAACTGGGTAGGGCAAGGCGTTGATCCAATCGATGGATTGCCTGCCATGCTGATTCTGTTTGCCTGCTGTGTGGTCGGCATATTACTCAAACACGTCATCCCTTTCAACGTACCTGCTATTGCGTGGATATCGATTGTGGCTATCCTTATATCCTTGCCACAGTTTCCGTTTAACGCCTATGTGTTGGAAGAGACTGCAAAAATGGGTGTGTTGCAATTACTGACACCTGTGCTTGCGTATGCTGGTTTTGCTATCTCGCAAATGGAAGTGGATCTGTTCAAAAAATCTGGATTTAAGATTGCAGTGGTTGCGATACTGACCTTTACAGGTACGTTCATCGGTTCGGCTATGATTGCACAAGTGATGCTGTAGTAAGTACTCACTTTTAGATCTGATATTGAATCGACTATAGAGTAATCGTTCAAACTAAAAAACCCGAGGATTTAATGAACTTAAATCTTCGGGTTTCTGTTATATGGATAATGAAAGTGGTTTTGAAATGATTTTGGCAGAAATGCAGTAGTCTCTTCCCAGAAAAGTTATGAAGTCGTCTAGTCTTTAGTATTATCAGGACCCATCGTTGCCACCAGGTCTGTAAACTTCTCTCCCTGAACTGACACATGCTCTTTGATCAAACGCTCAGCCAAATCTTCATCAGAATTAATAACGGCATCCACGATGCTTTGGTGCTCTTCAAAGGAATGCTGCATCCGATTGTTCACTCGCAGCTGTAGTCGTCTATAAGGGTGCAGTCGGTTATGTAAGTTGCTGGCTTGCTCTATCAGAAAACTGTTATGACTGAGTTGATATAGAAAAAAATGGAACTTTCTATTTGCTTCATAATAGCTTTCTGTATTCCCTTCCATCAAATACGCTTTACATTCATTATGCAGCGCCAATAGCTCAACTTTCTCTTCCTCATTGATTCTTCGAGCAGCCAACCGTCCACACATACCTTCAAGATACGCCATCACCTCAAACATCTCAAACAGCGTCACGATATTTAGTGTAGGGATAATTGCGCCTCTACGAGGGCGGATTTCTACCAAACCTTCAGATGCTAAAAGCTTTAGAGCCTCACGGATAGGTGTTCTTGACACCTCATATTTTTCACAAAGTTTTGCCTCGTCAAGTTTAGTACCAGGTGGAAGACGACCGTAAATAATTTCATCTTCTATCTTTTTACTAACTTGTACAGATAAAGGTAAGTCGTCAATTAAACTCATAAATTCTCCATTTGTATACAATAAGTGATTTAATAAATACAATATGGTTGCACTTTCAAACCAACTGTATTAGATTATATCAAACAAGTGGGTAGTACATGGTAGATCCTTACAAAGGTTTTGAGCTTTATCAAGGCTGATATTTTTTGTAAGGGGAGGGGGTAGATAGGGAAAGTTAAAGAACCTCAACAGGTATTACCCAGCGATAGTTATTCGTACTTGTGTCTATATCTGGTGTTATTAATTGAGGTTTCTATTTTAAACAGGCCGTGTATCAAGTTGGATACTACTAAAGCGGCTGTCATTCATATCCAAGGAAGGTTTTTATGATCATATATGGTACTGCTTTGCTAGCAGTTTGTTATCTACTCGGGGTCTTCCTCGGTGGGCTATTGGGACAAATATTAGGTGTCGATGCCAACGTCGGCGGTGTAGCAATCGCAATGATTCTATTAATTATTGGTAAAGAGCTGCTTGCCAAAAAAGGCATGCTGCCGAAATCCACGCAGTTTGGAATTTTGTATTGGGCAGGAATGTATATTCCTATCGTAGTCGCAATGGCAGCAGGCCAAAACGTTGTTGCTGCGTTATCTGGTGGAATGGTAGCAGCTGTTGTTTCTGTTATTGCGCTGACTGCCACTGTGTTCGTTGTACGTTGGCTTAATAACATAGCCAACGATTACGATACATTCACATGGGACGACGATAAAGAGGTAACTGTCGAATAGCTCTTATCTATAAATGAGAGCTATTAATAATATACGAAAAACTACGCAACTAATTAAAGCGCGAAATGGAGTAATTAAATGGACTTAATTATACAGACGCTCACTAAGAATGCCTTTGTCACTGCTATCGCAGTAACAGGCCTAGTGATGCTTTTCTCTCAAGTACTATCCAAATACCTAACTAAAGGCAAACTACAATCATCGGCGATTGCTATCACTCTTGGTTTGATTGCTGCTTACTTTGCAGGTCTATATACAACTGGCAGCAAAGGCATTTCTGATATTGAAATTTTCTCTGGATTCACCCTCTTAGGCGGAGCGATGCTTCGAGATCTTGCCATCTCATCCACTGCATTTGAGGTAGATGTTAAAGAACTAAAACGTGCTGGAAAAATTGGCGTTATTGCCTTGTTATTAGGCTGCGTTATCCCTTTCGTGGTAGGCGCTGGTGTCGCATGGACATTAGGTTATAGAGACGCTATTTCTATGACGACTATTGGTGCGGGTGCGATGACCTATATTGTGGGTCCAATTACAGGTACTGCTGTTGGTGCAAGCTCTGATGTGATTGCTTTGTCTATTGCGATTGGTTTAATCAAAGCCGTATTTTTTATGATTTCAACGCCATTGCTTGCTAAGTTTATGCAGCTTAAAAGTCCTCGTTCAGCCATGATTTTCGGCGGCTTAGTGGGTACGACGAGTGGTGTGGCAGCTGGGCTGGCAGGTACAGATGTAAGATTAGTTCCCTATGGCGCATTAGTGGCTACGTTCTACACAGGGCTAGGGTGTTTATTAGGGCCATCTATATTTTTCCTAACTTTAAATGCCATATTTTAATAAGTAGATAAAGGAAGTCTTATGAAAACGAATATCGAAGAAAAAACATGGGATATACAAAAAAAGCGACGGGCTACAAAGCTGAATGAAGCGAAGAATAAAGGCTTAGAAAAACTGGTACCGAGTAATAGAACGATTGAATTACTGGAAACGGTACTGGTTCCTGAAGATAAGGTCTGTATAGAAGGTAACAACCAAAAACAAGCTGACTTCTTATCGGAGTGTTTGTCTCAGTGTAATAATGAAGTACTGAATGATTTGCACATATTACAGTCGGTTTTAGCACTTCCGAGTCATATCGATATCTTTGAAAAAGGTATTGCGAGTAAGGTCGACTTTTCCTTTTCTGGTCCACAAGCATTAAGACTGGCAAAGCTGGTTCAGCAACAAAAAATTCAAATTGGCTCCATCCATACCTATCTAGAGTTATATGGTAGATATTTCATCGATTTAATACCAAACGTGTGCTTGATCACGGCACATTCTGCAGATGCAGAAGGCAACCTGTATACGGGCCCAAATACCGAAGATACGCCAGCAATTGTAGAAGCCACAGCATTCAAAAGCGGTATTGTCATTGCACAAGTGAATGAGCTAGTAGATAGCGTACCACGCGTTGATATTCCTGCGGACTGGGTGGATTTTTTCATTGTTGCACCTAGGCCCAACTATATAGAGCCTTTGTTTACACGTGACCCTGCTCAAATTACTGAAGTACAGATACTGATGGCAATGATGGTCATAAAAGGTATCTATGCACCTTATCAAATCAAACGCCTGAATCATGGTATCGGCTTTAATACAGCCGCCATTGAATTGCTGTTACCTACTTACGGGGCAGAATTAAATCTTAAAGGTAAAATTTGTACTAATTGGGCGCTCAATCCTCATCCGACTATGATTCCAGCAATAGAAAGCGGGTTTGTCGACAGCATTCATAGCTTTGGCTCAGAAGTAGGGATGGACGAATACATTCAAAGTCGCCCTGATGTGTTTTTTACGGGCAAAGACGGCAGTATGAGATCCAACCGTGCTTTTAGTCAAACGGCAGGTTTGTATGCTTGTGATTTATTTATAGGGGCAACTTTACAGATTGATTTACAAGGTAACAGTTCGACCGCGACGGTAGACCGCATTGCAGGTTTTGGTGGCGCTCCTAATATGGGGTCAGATCCACATGGACGTAGACATTCTAGCTATGCATATCTCAAAGCAGGTCAAGAAGCGACAGACGGACGCGTGGTAAAAGGTCGGAAGCTAGTGGTGCAGATGGTAGAAACTTACCGTGAGCATATGGATTCTGTCTTTGTTGAAGAGCTTGATGCATGGCAACTACAAGAAAAGATGGGAAGTGACTTTCCACCCATTATGATCTATGGCGATGATGTCACGCATATCGTGACTGAAGAAGGGATTGCAAACTTACTATTGTGCCGCACTCCAGAAGAGAGAGAGCAAGCGATTCGCGGCGTAGCGGGTTACACACCTATCGGTATGCAACGAGATCATGAAAAGGTCAAAGAATTAAGACAGCGTGGGATTATCCAAAGACCAGAGGATATTGGCGTAGATGCTTCAAAAGCGACGAGAGATCTATTGGCAGCCAAATCTGTCAAAGATTTAGTGAAGTGGTCCAATGGTACTTACTCTCCACCAAGCCGTTTTAGAAACTGGTAAAAATAATACTAAGGATATAACTATGAATGTACTTAATTTCGACTTCATTTCACAACCTATCGAAAATATCAGAAAAGAAGTTATTTGCGGTGTGGTTGGGTCAGGCAACTTAGAAGTATTAGTAACACCGCTAGCGAATAATGAAAGTAGTAAATTCATTATTGATACGTCAGTCGCAGGCTTTGATCATATTTGGGAGACTGTGTTACAGGATTTCTCTAGTCGTTATGCCGTAGGCGGATTGGAGTTTAAGGTCAATGACATGGGCGCGACTCCCGCAGTAGTGAGTCTACGCTTAAGCCAAGCGATTAATATCTTAGAGGAAGAATCACATGGATAATTCACATATTCAACAAAGCTTTTATGAAAAGACGGCACGTAATCGAATCGCCAGTATTGTTGATAAGAACAGTTTTCAAGAAGTTCTTAAGCCCGGTAGCATCCCTGTGAGTCCTAATCTTGCCTCGTTAGATATTGTAGGCAGTTTCGATGATGGTGTCATTATTGGGCAGGCAAAAATTCAAGATGAGCCAATATACATGATTGCTCAAGAAGGCAAATTCATGGGTGGTGCTGTAGGGGAAATACATGGGGCAAAAATTGTCGGCATGTTACTCAAAGCTATTCAAGAAAAGCCTAAAGCCATCATATTTTTGGTTGATTCAGGTGGTGTTCGCCTTCACGAGGCAAATGCTGGTTTGATTACGATTTCTGAGATTATGCGTGCGATGTTAAAGGTTCGCAATGCGGGCATTCCTATTATTACCGTCATCGGTGGTACGAATGGTGCCTTCGGTGGTATGGGTATATGTGCGTGTCTAAGTACACATGTCATTATGACAGAGGAGGGGCGTCTGGCTCTTTCAGGGCCTGAAGTGATTGAAACCATTAAAGGTGTAGAAGAGTTTGATTCTAAAGACAGAGCTTTAGTATGGCGAGTGACAGGTGGTAAGACACGTTATTTGCTCAATCATGTCGAATTTTTGGTAGAAGACGATGTAAATGATATTACTCAAGGGATTGTTGAGGCTCTGCAGCAGCCTGCTATTGATTTGGACTTAGCGTATTTACAGCAACAGCAAGCCTCATTGCAAAGCCAATATGATAAATGGTTTGGTGAAAAAGACAGCATACCAATTTGGCAGTCGATGAATATAGACAACCCTGAATCTATTTCCATGCTTAGCGCTCAACAGATTAGAGCTATTAAAAAAGGATAATATCATGCAAACGAAAACAATTTTAGAAGCGTTGTTTCCTAACGAGCTTGAGTATCACATTGAGCATTCAATGATACGAGGTAGTGCAGAAACCAAAATGGGCAAGGTTGAAATCATTGGTACCGTTGATTCCGCTGCTATGAACCAACTGATTGCAATGACGCTCGCCAATGAGATATTAGATGTCATAGCCCAAGGTAAAAAAACGCCTATCGTATTTATCGTAGATACGATGGGGCAAGACTCATCGAGAGCTGACGAGCTGTTATGTCTCAATAGAACGTTTGCTCATCTGGCATCTTGTGTTGATCTGCTCAAACGCAGCGGTCATCCAAATTTAGCCATTGTTTTGGGTGAGGCGGTCAGTGGTGGATTCTTGTCTTATGGTCTCATGGCAAATCAAGTATTTGCTATGCAATCCAGCCAAGTGAAAGTGATGGATTTAAATGCGATGTCGAGGGTGACTAAGATACCGTTAGATAAGCTGAAGTCGTTATCACAGACATCAGCCATTTTTGCCCCAGGTGTAGAGAACTACTATGCAATGGGCGCCGTTAATGATATCTGGAAAGTGCTTGATGAACATTTGGTCGAAAACGCTCTTGAATCCCAACTGACACATATTGATGATTTTCTTATAGATAATCGCCGGCAAGTGGCAGAAGAAAGAAAAGGGCGTTTGTTATGCAATGATATTGTTCAGTCGGTTTTGACCGCTTAATATTACACAGGTCTTTATAGAGGTGAGATGTATGCAACGTCATGATTTAGTTTACTTACAGGCCCATGAGCCATATGACTTTATGAATGCATCTCTACCTTTATCGGTGACCATGGCTGTTGATAAGATGATTGAGTCTCAACAACCACTGACGGCTTGTAGACAAGATATAAGCGATGTCATCAAGGTTGCGACCAGTTATATAGAGGACGGTCGTAAATATCGATTGGCACTAACGCTATCTACAACTCCTGACGTTATCAAGCCACCTTTAGCGCTTGAGGCTTTAATACCTCAGTTACCGAAAGCGATTCAAAAACCTACTCAACAATTTATCGAACGCTGTGCTGATTTAAATTGCGATGTGCGTGTCTATGGCTCCTTTGCCAATCAATACTTTACGGGTTTGCCTTTTGTGAAACCAACATCAGATTTGGATATTTTAATCGTTGCACACAGCAATAATATTGCACAAATATTATTAGCAGTGGGAGCCTTTAACCTGCTTGCGCAATCTGCCGTGGGTTTAAAGATAGATGGGGAGATAAGATTACATGGATGTAACGACGTATCTTTTAATGAGCTAATCTACGCCATTATGTTTGATGTCCCAACCGTTTTAGTAAAAACCCTTTGTGATATCAAACTTCAAAAAATAGACGTATTACTAGGATGGAATACTGATGAATTTGAACACTTTATTAGATCGAACAAACAAGCCTTTATTGCCCACACAGGCAGTCTGGCAGCAGATTGATGAATTAGCATGTGAAGCTTTATATGATGAATTAAGTCTGGAGAATAAACCAGGATTGGTCTGTCCGTCTAGCAATGGCAGCCATACAGATATGAACCACCTTACCTTTATTAATAGTATCACTTCTTTGAAAGGGTATTTTTCTACGTTAAGTCAGTTTGGCCATGATGACAGACCATTTGATGATTTAAAAAATATGGGAATTTATCAAGAAGCAAAAATGAGAGAGGCGACCAAAAATATTAATACTCATAAGGGTGCAATATTTAATTTAGGTTTTGTCTGTGCAGCGATTGGTAGATGTATACAAGCAGAAATACCATTAACCGCTAAGAATATCTGTGAGCAACTTGTGGATCGGTGGCAGTTTGATTTAACGACTAGTCTGCAGCGTGAGCCAGATAGCCACGGTCAAAAAATGTTTAAGAAGCACGGCATAACTGGTGCTATTGAGATGGTTTCTAATGGCTTTGAGATTATTTTAACTGACGTTTTGCCATGCTTCTATGACACTATCTATAGCACTCGAGATTTTGAAAAAGCCAGTATGCAGTCATTAATGACACTGATATCCGTATTGTCAGATACTAATATCGTGTGGCGAGGCGGAATAAAAGACTTAGAAAATGCGCAATCGTTGGCGAAACAGTTTTTGCAAGCAGGGGGCGTACATCAATCAGATTGGCGCCAAAAAGTAAGTAATATCAATCAGTATTTTATTCATAATAACCTCAGCCCAGGTGGTAGTGCTGATCTATTGGCCGTCACGATATTTTTTTATAAGGTGGAAAATGAATTTAATTATCCTATTTAGTGGGCAAGGCCTACAAAGCCAAAAGCACGTGAATGAAATACTGACCTATACCTCGGAGCACGAGCGAGCGATTCTAAGTGCTATGGCACCAGAGCTCTTCGATAAAAATTCTGATAGTGATAAATTATTTGATAACAAAGTTGCACAACCGTTTATTTATACTTTGCAATATTATCGATGGCATCAGCTACGTCAATTGATTGCAGCACCAACGGCTTTTGCTGGGTATTCTTTGGGAGAGGCAAGTGCCTTTTGTTGTAGTAGCCAACTCACATTTGAGGACGGGTTAGATTTAGTTAGTAAAAGAGCCAACCTCATGCAGCAAGAAGTGACAGAGTCTAGCGGGTTATTAGCAATTAAAGGTGTGCCTGATAGTAAGCTGAATCAATTGCTTGAAGAAAGTAAAACCTATCTATCTATCAAGATTAATAGAGACCAATTCATTATAGGGGGTCACAAAAAAAATCTTGAACAGGCTACACAAATTGCCCAGACATTGGGTGCGCAAAATGTACAACTGCTAAATGTATCAGTGCCGTCGCACACGGTAATGATGCAGGGTGCGTCGGCGAAGTTCCGTAAATATACAGAGTCATTAGCTTTATCTGCTATGACAACACCGATTGTTAGTGCAACTGAAGGTATAAGGTACAGTGAGACAAATCAAGGTTTAGATATCTTGTCACGTCAAATAGATCATGCATTAGATTGGTACTGCTGTATGGAAAGTATTGAAGAATATCAGCCGAGCATGGTGATAGAGATAGGCCCGGGAAATGCTTTGTCCAGAATGGTAAATAACTTGCTACCGCATGTACCTTGTAGGAGTTGGGATGATTTTCGTAACTTAGATGGATTAAAAGACTGGATAGAAAGAAATCGTTAATGTGCTAGCCGTAAATTTTAGAATACAGAGCCAGATATCTGGTTTTTAGAATATTGTTAATAAAGCTATCAGGTCAAAGTAAATCTTAATGATTTACTTTGACCATAATCAAAAGGTAGGATCTAGATGTTATATGTGTGGTTTATTATTGCAGGGGCATTCGCAGGCGTTAGCGCTGGCTTGTTTGGTGTGGGCGGCGGCATGATTATTGTCCCAGTACTCGTATGGATTTTTACGGCGTATAATTTTCCTCCTGAAGTTATTACTCATCTAGCGATTGGTACTTCTCTTGCGACGATTGTTGTGACCTCTATCAGCTCACTAACGGCTCATAATAAACGTGGTGGTATACGCTGGGAGGTCTGGCGTCATATGGCCTTGGGTCTAGTTATTGGCAGTCTGGTTGGCGCAGGCATTGCTGATATGATTGAAGGTCAGATGCTACAAATTATTATTGGTATTGGTGCATTACTAATGGCGCTAAAAATGTTGTTCTTCTCTAATCAAGAGTCAGTAGAGAAGCCATTACCACCTGCTAGTGTACAGTTTGGGGCGGGTACCGGTATTGGTATGGCATCGTCTATTTTTGGTATTGGCGGTGGTAGTTTGACCGTTCCATTTTTAAATTGGGCAGGCTTGCCAATGAAGCAGTCAGTTGGGACTTCCGCTGCCTGTGGTTTACCGATTGCTTTAGCTGGTGCGGTAGGCTTTGCATGGTTTGGTCAAGACGTGGCCAACCTTCCTGAAGGTACAATAGGCTTTGTGCATATTAGTGGCTTCTTATGTATTTCGGTGGCGAGCTTTGCGATGGCAAAAGTTGGTGCAAAGCTTGCCCATGTATTACCGGCCTTGATGCTTAAGCGTGCCTTTGGCCTATTATTGTTAGTGGCTGGTGGACAGTTACTGTTAAGTGGTATTGGCATATTGTAGGTGGTTTATAAGACGGCTATTAATCCAATAAGAATCATAGCAATGGATTAAGCGTCTATGTAGGCTATCCATTGAAAGCCAATTTAATAAGTAAAAGTATAATAGACAGTTCAATTAGGAGAACTGACAAGAATTTTTCTATTATTAAAAAAATGTGAATGGCGTTTCAATCACATAGACCAAAAAAGCCATTCACATCAATCAAGCAGAGATGAAATTATTACTAAGATACCTATTTGAGGCATTGCCAAAGCTCTTACCTTTTTTAAACACCCTAACAACCTGGACCAACCTTCATCCTCACGTTGAGCTAATATATCAGCAATTTTGGCTAACGGCTTGCTACCGCTTTATACCGATTGAAGCTTCCTTTTTAGCTTTATATTTGCCAATAACAAACCCGACAAGATCAGTATCATTGCCAGCATCTTCCACCATGTCACCACTTCCCCTGTGAGCAGCACTGACGTTGTCATACCGAATACGGGTACTAATAGAGCAAACGGCATAACTTTAGAGGCTGTGTTTTGGCTAAGTAGATGTGCCCACAGTCCAAAACCAATCAAGGTTGAGATATACACGATAAACCCAAGTGATAACCATGACTTGAGCGAGGCGTCTGTAAATGTCGCCAACTGCCATGCGTCAGTCTCAAATATGAGAGAAGACAGCGTCAAGATTACACAAGCAATTAGACCACCCCATACCACTAGTGCTAGCGCAGATAATGCAGACGCTTTGTTTTTACCAGTGGTAGGCGAGATGTTAGACACGCTTGATTCATGCTGCGCGGACTTTAAGGTTGCTTGAGCCGATGCTTGCTTTGATGCGATATTGCCAAAGCTCCAGCCTATTGCCGCAATCAATATACAGACAAATCCAGCCAATGGCATATCACCGCCAAGGTTTAGCGCAATCACCCCCAATCCTAGTACGCCAACTATCATACCGATGATTTGCATGCGATTTACTGCCTCACCCAGCATGACACATGCTAGCAGCACGGTGATAAAAATCTGAATTTGTAGCAATAGCGCCGTCAATCCTGCCGACGCACCCAAATGCATAGCAGTAAATACAAAAGCATATTGCATGACAAACGTACCGATGGCATAGATAAATAACGTACGGTTAAATTTAGGTGGCTTAAGAAAAAACACCAGTGGTATAGCGGTAAAGAAAAAACGTAGGGCCGTGAGCATCAGTGGAGGAAAGCTGTCGAGCCCCCACGCAATAAAGGTAAAGTTCACACCCCAAATAAAGGTAACCAGTACAGCTAATGCAGTATATAAAGGGGTCATATAATTGGCCTAAAAAATGATGACTGGTTATTAGAATTATATTCGAGAACATATCATCAGCCATTCTATCACTAGGAACATTGGCAAATTAGCTAAGCGTAAAAATATAACGCATAGGCTTATTTTCAAATATTAAATTTATTTATCTCTCATTTATTGAGGAATTGTCGTGTGCGCGACAAACTTCTAAGCGCTGTTATGAAACTATAGTCTGTAAGCAAGGAATGTCTTCGACGACAAACCTTAACTTATCACTAAATGAATTAATCAGGGATGAATGATGAATAGTAATCAAAATGCTTATGGTACCGATACGCTTGATCCAAAAATCAGATCGCGTTTTATTGATAACAATAACGGCTTGAATGTTCATATTTTAGAAGCAGGGTTTGAAGAAGCGGAGTCTGAGAAAGGAAGCCGACCAGTCGTGCTGCTTTTGCATGGTCATCCAGAGCTGGCCTATAGCTGGCGCAAGCAGCTGGTGCCTTTGGCTGACCAAGGCTTTCATGTGATTGCGCCTGACTTACGCGGTAGTGGAAGAACGACAGGGTGGGAGACAGGTTTCGACTGTAATCTTGACCAGTTTAGTTTATACAATAACGTGCAAGACATGATTGGGCTGGTATATGCATTAGGCTATAAATCAGTCGCTGCCGTTGCAGGCCATGACTTTGGTTCTCCTGCGGCAGCTTTATGTAGTTTTATCCGTCCTGATATTTTCAAGTCTCTAATCATCATGAGTACGCCTTGGCCAGGCACGCCGCAATTTCCATTTAATTCAGCCAATCTACCAAAAGATGCCACAAACTATGATCCAACCTTGACCAAAAGTATGGAAGAGCAACTAGGCTCTTTAGTACCACCCCGCAAACACTATCAGATGTATTTTGCCTCACCTCATGCTAACGATGAAATTATGAATGCACCTCAGGGAATTCATGATTTTATGCGGGCATACAATCATGCCAAGAGTGGCGATTGGCAAGAGAACAATCCGCACAATCTACAAGCTAAAACGCTTGAAGCGTTTTCTAAAATTCCAAAATACTATGTGATGGATCTGGATAAAAGCATGCCTGAGCAAGTCATGGAGTTTATGCCAACCCAAGCGCAAATAGATGCCTGTGAATGGTTACCTGATAACGAGCTAAAAGTGTTCTCTGACGAATTCACCCGCACGCAATTCCAAGGCACTATGAATTCTTATCGCTGTGCCACCAATCCAAAATATTTCCATGCGATAAAAACCTTCAGCGGTAAATCTATAGATGTGCCCGTGGTATTTATAGCAGGTGAAAAAGACTGGGGGCCGTATCAAAGTTATGGCAACTTTGAAGCGATGAAGGCGAGTATCGCACAGCTAGAGATTCACTTTGTAAAAGGCGCAGGACACTGGGTGCAACAAGAGCAGCCAAAAGCGGTGAATGACATCATGATTAAATTTCTCAAAGATAAAAAATAACAGCGCAAGTACTTGGCATTGCAGTTCATTATTTGAATCTGCAATGCTCACTTAGTGGCTGATTTTAAAGATAGTTGATTTTAAAGATGGCTGACTTTAGAGGTAGCTTGGGAGAAAAACAATGAGTAAATATGATGTCGTGGCTGTTACGACCAATGATTATAAAAGACAGGCCAAACAGCGCTTGCCCAATTTTTTGTTCGATTACATAGAGGGCGGCGCAAATGCTGAGCAAACATTGCAAGCGAATACAGCAGATTTTAAAAGATATACGCTAAGACAGCGAGTCATGCGAGACGTGTCTGCTGTCGATACGTCGACTTCTCTTTTTGGAGAGTCTCTGTCTATGCCGTTGGCACTAGCACCTGTCGGCATGGCTGGACTGTTTGCAAGGCGCGGAGAAGTGCAGGCGGCGAGGGCAGCAGAAAAGAATGGCATACCATTTACGCTGTCTACCGTAGCGATATGTTCGTCTGAAGAAGTAAAAAGTGCGACCAATCAGCCTTTTTGGTTTCAGCTATATATGCTGCGTGATAGGGCACTTGTGCTAGATATGTTGCATCGTGCTGCTGCATCAGGGTGTAAAACGCTGGTATTTACGGTTGATTTGGCGCTGCCTGGCATGCGATTAAGAGACTATCGAAATGGCATGTTAGGCGGTTCTACAAAAGGAAAAATGTCTTATCTAACGCAGTTATTCATGCGGCCAGGATGGCTGCTAGATATTGGCATTTTGGGAAAACCACATAGTTTAGGCAATCTGAAACACAAAGTTGAGAGTGCAAGTGACCTTGATCGATACAAAGCGTTTGTAGAAAGCCAGTTTGATCCAAGCGCCACATGGAAAGATATTGCATGGCTTCGCAATAACTGGAGTGGCAATATTATTATCAAAGGCATCATGGATGCAGATGATGCGAAAGCAGCGGTCGATGCAGGTGCAGATGGCATTGTTGTCTCCAATCATGGTGGCCGTCAGCTAGATGGTGTCTCGTCTACCATTGATAAATTGCCGAGCATAGCGAACAGCGTCGGGCAGCAAACCAAAGTTTTATTGGATGGTGGCATACACAATGGTGTCGATGTCGTGAAGGCCATAGCACTTGGGGCAGACAGTGTCTTGATAGGGCGCTCTTGGGTATATGCCATGGCAGCTCAAGGAGAGGCTGGCGTGAACAAGCTGTTGGCTCTCTATCAGCAGGAGATAGCTGCAACGATGGGATTGATGGGGGTAAGTCGTATCGAAGAGCTCAATAGTGATGTCATCGAGCGATTCAATCAACCAATCACTTAATAATCCGCTCAGTTAAATACCCTCTATCTGGAGAAGCCACATGACTTGCATGACTACTAAGACCATGACACATGGCATATATCCCGTTGTTCATAAGCCATTACATGAAGATGAAAGTATTGATTTTGATGGTTTAAAAGCGTGCTTAGAGTATTACAATCAAACAGATTTACCGGGCATTATTTTGCTTGGAAGCGGTGGAGAGTTGCCTTATTTTTCAGACAGTGAGCAATATGAGATTATTAAGGCAGCTTTTAATTATCTAGACGGTAGCAGGGTGATTATTGCTGGTGTTCATGCGTATAGCAGTACGCAGGCGATAGAAAAAATAGCCTCATATAGCACTTACGTTGACTACATATTGTTATTGGTTCCTGATTATTATCAAAGCACTTTTGAAGATTATCTGCAAACACTAGAATGCATTGCGCAACACCTATCTTGTTTTACTATTTCCCGCAAATCACCCAAAAGTCATTTACGTCAGATCAGTTGATTGCCATTCTTTCAATTGACAATATTATTGGTATCAAAGACAGCTCTGTACATATTCCAACGGCCAAACGCATCTTGTCTGATGTACCTGACACACTCTATTTTAGCGGGCTTAGCTTGTTATTAGAGCCTTTAATAAAGCTAGGCGCAGTAGGTGCGATTTGTCCTATTGCCTCGGTACTGCCACAGCAAGCACATGAGTATTTTTGTGCCATTAAAAACAGCGATAAAAATTTCACAAAATACAGAGCACCATTGAAGCGTATGTTGCCGATTGTGAATACATTAAATCTATCGGAAAAAACCCAGTATCTGGCGTTAAGTCTGCTTAGTGCTAGCCCAGTGAAGCTGATAAAAAATGTGACCAGCTCTCACGCTAAAATCAAAGAAGCTCTAAGATTTAAGGGCTTGCCTATCCAAAGAACGGTCAGAGCACCTTTACCAAGTCTATCTGACACAGAAGCCGAAAAAATTGCGCTAATTATGGATGATTTAGCATCGCTTTAATCGACTGTCTAATTAGCATTGTGATAAGCTTTTGAGAGTGCATCCATACTGTTGATAACGATTTTTCCGTATTGAATACAGATAAGCTTGTCCCTCTCCATTTGTTTGAGCTCTTTACTGACGCTCTGCCGAGAGACACCTACCATTCTTGCCAAGTCCGCGTGTGAGATAGTGATTTCTAGCTCATTGTTTTGTGCCATTTTTGAGCTTTGATTGACCACTATCCTATATATACATCGTGACAATCTTTGATGTAAGGGAAGCGTCAGATTGTCAGTATTTATTTCAAAGGCCACCCGCATTCGGTGAGAGAACATGATTAGGAGCTGAGTATTTATTTCAGGGTGCTTATGGTTAAGTCGAAAAAAATGCCTCTTGCTCAATACATTGACGACAGAATCACCTACAGAATAGGTATTGGTCGCTCTAGGCAACTCATCTATCAGTCCCTGCTCACCAAATGTCTCTCCTGACAACAGCGTACCGATGACAACTTCTGTGCCATCTTGGCTATATATATTGCATTTTATTTTACCCGATACTACTTGGTAAAGCTCGTTTGATGCTTCTTGTATACGGGATAATGCCTCGCCGTCAGATAGCGTTCGTTGAGTCATCGCTGAACGAATGTCCTCTTGAATATCTGCATGGAGTTTTTCAAACCAGTTATAAAATATTAGCGTGTTCAGAAGAACGCCCTCATATGAGTCGAGACTATTAATCTAACATGTTTTGGTTTAAACCGTTTTATACGTTTATAAATGATGCAATGTGGAAGTAGAGGTTCAAAACAGTGTCTTTGGTTTAAATGCTTTAATGGATGGTTCGATTTTTTATCAATTGTAGCTGATTGAGTAATTTTGATTATAGACTGATTTGAGCATAATTTCCGCTACAGCTCTTATGTAAAATCGAGAAAAAAGCCCCAGTCGTGAGATTGGGGCTTTTGAGTTGTTAAGCATAAATAGACTAGAAATGTTGACCTTAAATGATGTTGTCTGATATGTCGTAGAATACGTGATAACAATCGGAGATATAAGTTTTTTTAAAGGTATTCTATGACTATTGTGTAGTAATATGAGTCAAAGTTAGGTTCGGCTGTGTTCTTTCAGGTAAAACTCTAGATAATTCGCTCATCAAAAAAACTGGTACATAAAGAAAGAGCCTTAGTTATTAGCTGGTTCTATAGTTTATCAAGGAGCAAAAGACGGCACTTTTTTAGATAACCAAAGTTATTTAAAGTAAGGAGCTATAGCAGCCAGACAAACCAATATGATTATGTGTTTCAGGAATCTATGGCCCAAATAACATTGGCCTTAGTCTCGTCAAAAGATAGATTGAATATAGTCAATCGTAATTGAGTCAAAAATGATAGAAGCCGAATACAGTACCCATAAGAGTATGATGTTTGCCATAAGAGAAGCAATGACATTGTATTTGTTTGATAAAAAACGTGAAAAAGACATTCCTAAAATTGCAGAGATTTTTTTATCAATGGACAGTTATGGCGGTGATAGAGTGCCTATGTCGGCTGTTATGAAAGAAGTAAACGACTTATGCAACACCTTGCAAGACAACTATTTAGGATTGAGCTTAAATTTTTTGGTTAACATTGAATCATTACCGTCTTATAAAGCTATCAGCGAATGTGTCAGGCCGTTTGCCAATGTAAATAATGAGCTGCCTTTCTTGTTGGTCAGTCGGCTTGTATATCGTTTTTTCCCCCTGATTACACAGTCTATTACCCTCAAACTTTCTGTAGAGAAAGGATTGCTTCGATTTGATTTTATCTCCAACGCGCCAGATATGATGAATAAGCATCAGATTGATGGCGCTATGGTACTGGTATATCGAATCGTAGAAGCTTTTTGTTCAGGTATGTTGCAGAAACTATATGTTGCACAGCGTCATACTGCTTATGAGTTAGAGTACTATAAATCTGTCTTTGGGGCACCTGCTGAGTCTGCTAATAAAACGAGTTTGGTCTATGCCTTAAAGTGTAAAGATCATTATAAAAACGCTGCCAGCTTATTGATAAAAGCTGAAGAGGAGCTTGGTAGGAAGTTTTATATCAATCCTTTGTTTAATATGTTGTTTACTCAATTTTCTGAAATTAGTTACAAACAGCGCTGTGAGATAATTATCGATACTATGATGGGTGTGAGCTCGCCAACTCGTATTCAGGTCGCAGACTCAATGAATATAAGCGTCAGTACGCTACAAAGAAGGCTACATGACGAGGGAGCTACGTTCCAAGAGATCTTAGAAGAAACCAGAAAGCGATTGGCCAAACTGTATCTAACTGAAAGGAAGATTTCAACAACGGACGTTGCGTATCTATTGGGCTACAAATCCCACAGTCAATTTTTTAAAGTTTTTAAAACTTGGTTTGGGATAACACCGAAAACGTATCAAAGCAACCAGCTAAGTCATATAGAAGATAACATCTAAGCATGTTTGGTATTGGTGCAAGACATGGATAACAGTGGTTCGACAGTAGATTGAATCAGTATTCACGCCAAGACACCTTGATTGATCCAAATTGCGTAAAACCCCATTAAAAAAGCCACTTATTTTTAAGTGGCTTTTTTAATGGGGTTTTTAATAATAAGTTTCACTATGCTGACAATAAAAACATGACAAACGTCACTTATATTGATTGTAGTGTTGCTTCTTTACTACTGGGATTTTTCAGTTATTTGTTGCATTTCGAGTCAATATAATATGGCGTTGTCCGCTTGCGAGTTAACTTGTATTAAAGAGGTTATCAAGTAGTAGTACGTCTCTTATAATCCATACTTTCACGAAAACATTCGTTCACTGACTAATGCTAGTAGAGTTATCAGAACTGATGATGACTTATGCAAGCGGCTTAATAAGATACCGCAGCTGATTGTCTAATGTGAATATATAGTCAAATCCATATAAATCCGCTCCATCGTCATCCTTGCTAACCATACTAGTGTATAGCTTGCGTTCGGCTTCCTTGTGTCGAAATTATTTGAATTCAGCTATATCTTAATCTGTATTATTTGACTTAAAAAATAAAAGGTAAATATAAGTATATGAATACTATAGTCAAAACTAATAACAGGACTCAGATTGTAGACCAAGTACAACTAATGACCGAAGATGGCAAGTATTACCATATATCAGATATCGGTGATACCTTTGAGTGCCTAACACAGCTGGTAATAGGTAGTGAAGAAGGGCAGGCATTAAGGGATATAGAATGTCCTGCGGCAGCGATACCTTGGCGGATGCAGACAGCAGCTGCGACTGAGCCAGTAGGCTTAGTCGCTAATAGCAGTCATAGCAATAGCAACGATTTTAATGACAATAATACGCTGTTTTCTCGTAACAACAGTGTGACGACCACCTGTCATAGGCCAGTTTTGACAGACATAGTTAGCAACGACACTGGTGCAGACAGCGATCTATTAAGCATAGAGGAGTTCACGATTGACGGCTATACCACGGTTTATCAACCAGGTGACACGGCAACGGTTCCAAACATTGGCACCTTAAGCATTACCACTGATGGCATGCTAACCTTTACGCCAAATGAAGGTTACGCAGGCGCTGTACCAGACGTGACCTACACTATGACGGGTGGCCACGGAGACCGCGATAAAGGCACTATAATTTTCAATGACGTATCTGCAGCTTCAAAACAATCAGCAGTTGCCAATGGTAACCGTGTGACGACGGCACGTAATATGCCAGTTGAGATAAAACTTCTTGGCAATAATACCGATTCAGAAAGTAATCCATTAAGCGTAGAGGGGTTTACGATTGAAGGCTATACCACAGTTTATCAAACAGGTGATACGGCGACTATTCCAAATGTCGGCATCATCACTATTACCAATGATGGCACGTTAACCTTTGTGCCAAACGATGGTTACGCAGGCACTGTACCAAACCTGACTTATACTGTGACCGTTGGCAATGGCAGCACAGACAAGATTACTGTAACCTTTGATGATGTACCTGCCAAGTTAGCGGCTAATAACGCTATCTCATCTATGCAAGAAGATTTGGGAACCATCTCGGGATATATTTTTGCAAACGACAAAACCAGCTTAACAATAGGAGGTATTAGGGTTGATAGCACTGAAGACACCACTGCATCCGCTATTGATCTTATAACTGTTGCCAGTCAACCAACAGCGGATGCCTTCGATGTTGATCTAACTGACGTAAGCTTAAATATCCAAAAATGGTCTACCTCCAGTTATAGACCTGTTTAAAAAACGCTCAAGTGAATAAGACAATAACTGTCGTACAGAGATAATCCCCGCTACAATAATTAAGACCACTCCAATTAAATAAATCATATCTGGCGTGTCTGCAAAGAATACGAATCCGCTTAAAATAGCAAATCGCATCTAAGCAAAGTCAAATCCATATAAATCCGCTCCATCGTCATCCTTGCTAACCATACTAATATATAACTTGCACTCGGTTTCCTTGTGTTGAACTTATTTGAATTCACCTACATTCAAGATGTTTTTGAGTTAGAAGTTACTACAAATTCGAATTGTCTTCTTTAAGTTTATTGAGCTTCTTGTGCTTTAACTTGATGAACTGGAAAGGCTAGCACTCATCCCAATAGGGATTATCACCGAAACGCTCAGCAATAAAATCAATAAAATAGCGGCATCGCTGAGATAAAAATCTGTTTTTCGGATAGACTGCATAGGCAGTTAGCGTGGGTAGCTCATATTGTTGCAAGATGGGCCTTAGCTCGCCACTAGCTACGGCTTGGTAAGCGATAAAGGTTGGCAAAAAGATAATGCCATGGCCTTTTACTGCCATTTCACGCATAAAATCACCATTATTTATTTTTATTTTTGAATTCATTTCCACTTGATGCCTTTTGCCTTGCTCATCTATCAATTCTATTGTGTTGGATTTACTCAGACTGTATTGCAAAAATTCATGATCCGCTAAATCTTCTACCGTTTTAGGTGTGCCCATTTTATCTAGATACTCAGGGCTGGCGCATAGGGTATGACGAATTAATGATAGACGTTTGGCCTGATAGCTAGAATCTTGCATTTCTCCAATACGAATGGCCAGCTCAAACCCTTCTTCAACTAAGTCTGTATACCGATCCGAAAAATCCAACTCAAAATTGAGATTGGGGTGTTGATTGGCGTATTCATCAATGACATCCTTTAAATGAAGTAAGCCAAATGATAATGGTGCGGTCATCTTTAATGTGCCCTCGATACGAGTCGGCGCACCACTAGACGCTTCATTCAGTGCATCAACCTCATTCAGTATGTTGCTCACCTTTTGGTAATACTGCTCACCTGCTTGCGTCAATTTCGATTGGCGTGTGGTTCGGCTGATTAACTGACTGCCTAGGCGCGTCTCTAACTCCTTGAGACGGCGGCTGACAGCGGACTTGGCGATATTTAACTGCTCTGCGGCTTTGGTAATGCTGCCTGCTTCGACAATGCGTACAAAAATTGCCATGTCTTCTAGTTGTCCCATTTTAGCCACCCCTTAATTGTTCTTTAAATGAGAACTTACATTTGCAATTATCGATGTTTATCTATGGCTAGACAACAATTATAATATATTCATAACTTAAATAAGTTAACTAATCAGTATTTATCGTTATTTAACTTCTGAATAACTCAGTTAATCAATAAGTTAATAACTAAGGATAAATGATGCAAACCATCTATCATGCAGCAGACTCTCGTGGCAATGCCAATCATGGCTGGCTAAAAAGCAACCATACCTTTAGCTTTGCTGATTATTACAATCCAGAACGTATGGGCTTTGGCGCGCTACGTGTCATTAATGATGACTTTGTGATTGGCGGGCAAGGTTTTGGTAAGCACTCACACCGTGATATGGAAATTATTACTATTCCCTTATCAGGTAAGCTCAGTCATGGCGATAACATCGGTAATGAAGGCATTATTGCAACGGGTGAAATACAAGTCATGTCAGCTGGCACGGGCATTACTCATAGTGAGATGAATGGTAATGCTTATGAGGCTGTGCAGTTTTTGCAAATATGGGTGCTCCCTAATAAAATTAACGCCACCCCTCGCTATCAGCAAATGCGCATGGGTGATATCATGCAGCCGAATATGTTCAACCAAGTGCTATCGCCAAACGCTGACGATGCAGGTGTCTGGATTCACCAAAATGCATGGTTCAGTATGGGTGACTTTGATAACGGCGTGACAGCGTCTTATCAGCTAAAAGATGCTAATAATGGGGTTTATCTCTTTGTCATTAGTGGAAAAGCCACTGTAGATGGTAAGACATTAGACACTAGAGATGCGCTTGGTATTTGGGGTACTCAGCAGTTCACTGTGGATATCGAAGAAGACGCCAAAGTGTTACTCATGGAAGTACCGATAACTGCTTAATAATTTTCTATGCTCATTATTTATAATACACAAAATGTTAAATGGCGAGATTGAACCTAGCACCAGGCTTTGAATACGGCATCTTGGTTTCAAAGGCTAATGGCTATTTATCCTAATGCACCAATATTTAATTTTAATTCATAAAAACTACTGGAGAAAACCATGTCAAATTTACGAGATTTACAGCAATTAGCAGAAAAACGCCGTTCTATTTACGCGCTAAGCAATCAATTGCCAGTATCGAATGATGAAGTAGTAAAATTGGTTGAGCATGCTATTCTGCACACGCCATCAGCGTTCAACTCACAGTCAACGCGCGTTATCGTGTTGTTCGGTGATGAGCATCAAAAGCTATGGCAAATGACGGAAGATACCTTACGTGATATCGTTAATGACGATGAGAAGTTTGTGTCAACTAAGCAAAAAATTGATAGTTTTAAAGCGGGTGCAGGTACCATATTATTCTTTGAAGATCATGCAGTGGTTAAAGGTTTACAAGAAGCAGCACCGTTATATGCTGACAAATTCCCAGTGTGGTCTGAACATACCAGTGCCATGCATCAATATATGATCTGGATGGCATTATCCAGTTTAGATATCGGTGCAAACTTACAGCATTATAATCCTATTATTGATAGTCAAGTTGCCAACACTTGGAATGTGGATAAGGACTGGGAGTTGGTTGCACAGATGGTATTTGGTGCGATCGAGCAGCCTGCAGGTGACAAAGCGTTTAAGCCTGTAGACAGTCGCTTAAAAGTGTTTGGCTAATAAATCTTAGCTTTGAAGACCGTAAAAACTAATGAACCCGCTATGAATAGATATCATAGCGGGTTCATTAGTTTTTTATAACTGATATGCAATCAGAAGATTACTGTCATTTTAAATACAGACATTTTAAATACAGACATTTTAAATACAGTTATTTGAAATATGGGTCTGAATGATGTTCAGGACATACTTCAGTTAGATTGCAATCAAAGCTCCGACTCTAACACTTATGTTCTATAAAGCACTTTAACCACGTGCCAGCCAAATTTGGTTTTTACTAAATGCGGGGTGTAGAGTTCACTGTTGAAGCAGACTTTATCAAATGCTGGCACCATGTCGCCTTTTTGAAATTCGCCTAAGCTGCCACCTTTCTTACCTGATGGGCAGTTTGAATGCTTTTTAGCCAGCACATCAAACTTAGCACCTTTTTTGAGCTTGACAATAATGTCCTCAGCCACTTCTTTGTGTTTTACTAAAATGTGTAATGCGCTAGCGGTACGAGCCATAATGTAAGCCTTTCATAAAATATCGATTATTAAGGCATTATATCACGGCTCATCTTGGTTGCTCATTTCAACTGTTGGCTATACTGTATCAAAAGTAATGAAGTAACAAGTTATGCAGCCAAAATGGCAAGTCCGTATGTAGCTAACTGAGTTGGAAGGTAATACAAAGCAAATAAAGTCATTGGATTATGTCTTTTGGGTTTGAAGTTCCGTATATATTACAGACAAAAAAAAGCCCCAATCGTGAGATCGGGGCTTTCTAAATTTGGTAGGCATAAGTAGATTCGAACTGCTGACCTCTATCATGTCAAGGTAGATCGACCAAATTATTTTAAATGATTTAATTCTACATAAACCGTAGATAAAGGGATGTAGCCTATGTTGGTAATTATATATCGGTATTATATTGATGTAAATTAATATTTAACTCGTATTTGGGCACTGCATTTTTATAGTATTTTTACCTCCACTCTACTATCAGATTAGACCAAAATATTGAAAGTGAATCCCTAAATGATAAGTAAGTAGAGCCTTCTCTTGCTTGATATTCAGAGAAAGGTGACAGGAGGACTAGCTGCTACTTTTGAGATTGATACAGAAATGGAGACTATTTAGTCGGTGATAGTATTAGATATCTATAGTTTGAGGACCAAAAAATAGACTATGGTCTAGCCTGTTTTCTACAGTGATGAGAGAATTAGTTACTACAAGATTTAATGATTTGATAGAGAAGGGGATGATGCAAAGATAATCTGAGGCTTCAGGACGTAGTATGAGCTATGAGATAGTGACCCTCTATCGAAATATAATATGAATAAAAGTACTTAATTATGCTCAAAAACCAACTCTCCACTATATTGAGGCTCAAATTTTATTAAAGAATTCAGGTTTATCTTGCATTTAAGTGAATATATATCGATGGATAAGGATGATCCTTTGAATCCCAAACAGCTTTGGCAAACGAGTGATAACGCCAACTATCTTTATGAAAATCGAATATTAAGTCGTAAGTCTCGAAAATAGGTTTTTGTCGACTTCGATTATTTTCCAAAATTGTCACAACTATCGTTTACCCCAATAAGCTTTGTGAGAGGAATACGCTGGAAAAAATACTCACCATATGGACGATCCACAATATCTCCCTGAATACAACCGCAACCAAGGGCTTCGTCCCACCTTTAAGATTCTTCATCATCCCGCCGTACCTCTATACTATTTGAGATGTGTCATTACCTTGATTGGCTAACTAAGGCAACTGAGCTGGTAATTCTCTGGATCTTGTACTCGGTCTCCGTATTTATCTAGGCAACCTCATCCACACAAAAAATCCGCCCACCAAGACCGAAAGGACAGCGTTACCAAAGCCAAGTCATTAATCCGTTAAAGTAAATCTATGCCAGCTATTTTAGCAACGTCTCACCAATTTCCATAAATAACAAAATGAAGTGAAGAGAAAACTGTCTCGTTGCTGACGTTAGTGTTGCCTTTTTTAGAACACAAAACTCTATTCACTGTAGTTCTTCTTAATGTTTGATTGGTTACAATAAAACTGACAAAAGATACAAAAATAAAGGGACAGGTATGAATAAAAATACTTTAGGCATCATCGGATTAGGCCGTATGGGTAACGGTATGGCTCAGTCTTTGCTCCGCGAGGGTTTTAGTGTGTTCGGCACGGACATAGGAGAAGCCCAACGTCAATCTGCCAAGGATATCGGCGTGACTGTTGTTGCAGACATTAAAGCGCTGTGTGCTGAATCTAGTGTCATCATTCTATCTCTGCCTATGGCAAAGCATGTACAAGCAGTTGTTAAAGGCAAAGATGGCATTATTGACTGTGCTCAGCCCAATACCCTGATTATTGATACTTCTACCTCAGAACCAGAGGTGACACGTGCACTATGGGTAGAGCTGAATCAGTTAGGCCATCAGTTATTAGACTGCCCTGTTAGTGGCGGTCCAGCGGGCGCTGAAGCCGGCACTATGGTGATGGTTGTTGGTGGTGAAAGGAGTTCACTTGAACGTGCCAAGTTGTATTTGGATGCGCTAAGCTCAAAAGTGGTCTACATGGGAAAGTCTGGTAACGGACATGCGGCCAAACTGATCAATAATCTACTTTGTGCTGCGCATCTAGTGACCACTGCCGAAGCAGTCGCTTTGGGCACCAAGGCAGGACTTGATCCTGAAGACCTTATTGCTGGTTTGAACGCTGGTTCAGGTCGTAGCGCAATCAGTGAGGTTAACTTCCCTCGTTGGATTCTCAATCAAAGTTTTGATTCCGGTTTTACGATGCAGCTGATGCGCAAAGATGTGCGTTTGGCAAAAAATATGATCGGTGAGATGGGATTAGAATTACCTTTGGCCGAACAGGTAGCTGAGATTTGGGCGCAGAGCGAAGAAAACATACCTGATCAGGATGATTTTAACTGCATTATCAAAAATACCAGCTTGGGAGAGTAGATCATGAGTTTTATAGTAGAAGGAAATGGTGAGCAGCAAGTTGAACTATTGCTTAATGAACTGCTAGGTACTTCTGAATTTGGCAGCTGGATTGATGGAGAGCTGGTGACAGGTAAAGGAGACGGTATTGAACTGATTAACCCAGCAACCGGCCAGACATTTCTAATTTATCGTGATGCGGGGAAAGATATTGTTGCTGATGCGGCCGCTGCTGCCATTAACGCTCAAAAACTATGGTGGTCAATGACTGCCAGTGTACGAGGTCAGTTAATGTGGAAGTGCGGCATGAAAATACGTGAAGCCGCGGAATCTCTGGCACGCCTAGAGTGCATATCTGCAGGTAAGCCTATTCGGGATTGCCGAGTTGAGGTGGCAAAAGTTGCAGAGATGTTTGAATATTATGCTGGCTGGTGTGACAAAATCATGGGACAGGTTATTCCCGTACCAACCACTCACTTGAACTATACCCGTCATGAACCTTATGGCGTAGTGACTCAAATCACCCCTTGGAACGCACCTATATTTACCGGAGGCTGGCAAATCGCACCAGCCATTTGTGCAGGAAATGCCGTACTACTAAAGCCATCTGAATTAACCCCACTAAGCTCAACAGCACTCGTTAAAATTCTTGAGCAAGCAGGTATCCCGTGTGGTTTGGTCAATGTCATTAATGGGCTGGGACACACCACAGGCACTGCCGCAATTGCTAATCCGGCAACCAAAAAAGTGGTTTTTGTGGGTTCACCACAGACTGGTGCTCTCATTGCTTCGGCAGCTGCGCAACGTGTCATCCCTTGCGTATTGGAGCTGGGTGGCAAGTCAGCAAATATTATTTTTCCAGATGCCGATCTTGATCGTGCGGTAGTGGGTGCGCAAGCTGCGGTGTTTGCTGCTGCTGGACAAAGCTGTGTATCAGGTTCTCGGCTATTGGTTCATCGCGACGTCTATCAAGAAGTAGTGGATCGGGTTGCTTCAGCAGCCAGTAGGTTGCCCGTGGGCTTGCCATGGCAGGAAGGCACGATGGTGGGACCGATCAATAATCAAAAACAGTTCAATCACGTACACTCGTTAGTATCGGATGGTATTGCTGAAGGCGCTGTTGTTGCCGCAGGTGGAAAACCAAGTGAAATTTTTGGCGGTGAAAACGGTTATTTTTATCAGCCAACCGTATTGGCCAACGTGAAAAATAATATGCGAGTTGCACAGGAAGAGATTTTTGGACCTGTTGTTTCTGTCATTTCATTTGATGATGAAGAAGAAGCGGTAGCGTTAGCAAACGACAGTCGGTTTGGTTTAGCGGGCGCTGTTTGGACTGCTGATGTAGGCCGTGCGCATCGGATGGCCGCTCAAGTAAATGCGGGCACGTTCTGGGTGAACAGTTATAAGGCAATCAATGTAATGTCGCCGTTTGGTGGCTTTGGTGAGAGCGGCTATGGACGATCTAGTGGCTACGAAGGTTTACTCGAATATACACAGACCAAAAGTGTATGGATCGAAACAGCAAAAGATTCTGCTATTCAATTTGGTTATTCAATCCAATAGTACATTTGGTTAATGGCGCTTTAAGGTCAGGCATTAGGCTTTCTTAAACAGATTACTCAAATTAGCTTTCAAGTTTCAGATTTTATTGTTTTCCGTTTGGAAATATAACAAAGATTCAATCGATATATCACCGTGTTACCTGTCTATATTAAAGGAGAAAATAGATGTTAATTAACGAAACCCTAATAGGTGAAGTAAAGCAGTGGCGTCAGCAGATTCATAGTCAACCAGAGCTTGGTTTTAAAGAATTCAAGACTTCATCATTTATTGTTGATAAGTTAAAATCCTTTGGAATTGAGGTGCATCAAGGATTGGGTGGTACTGGGGTTGTCGGTATCTTAAAGAATGGCTCAGGCCCCGCTATTGGCATACGAGCTGATATTGATGCGCTACCAATAAAAGAGCAAAACGATATTGATTATAAATCCACTCACGAGAACTGTATGCATGCCTGTGGTCATGATGGTCACACTTCAGTGCTGCTAGGTACGGCAAAGCATCTTAGCCAACATAAAGACTTTAACGGCACCATTTATTTTATATTTCAACCTGCTGAAGAGGTCTTGGGCGGTGCAAAGGCAATGATTGACGATGGGTTGTTTGATAAGTTCCCTATGGAAGCCGTCTACGGGTTACATAACTGGCCAGGCCTACCTGTGGGAGAGATTGCAGTCAATAACGGACCTATGATGGCGTCTTTTGATACCTTTGAGATTACTTTGACTGGTAAAGGCACTCACGCAGCCATGCCACATTTAGGGGCTGATCCTATAGCAGCAGGAGCGGCATTGATTACCAATATTCAGTCTATTATCTCTCGTCGAATATCTCCTCTCAAATCAGGTGTTATTAGCGTCACGCAGATGAATAGTGGTGATACGACCAATGTTATCCCTGATTACGCCATTCTAAAAGGAACCGTTCGTAGCTTTGATATGGACGTACGCCAGTCCCTGCAGGATATGCTGACAGAAATGGTGACAACACTACCGCCTTTATATGGTGTCACAGGCGAGATGGATTACCACATTCGCTATCCAGTCACCACTAATGACAGCCAAGCCTATCTTGAAATTAAAGAGGCTGCTACTAAAGTGCTGGGTGCTGATAAGGTAAACACTGATGTAGAGCCATCAATGGCTTCTGAGGATTTTTCATTCATGAGTCAAGTCGTCAAGGGCGCTTATTTTTGGTTAGGTGTTGATGGTAATAGCCCATCCAAACCACTACACAATGCAGCTTATGATTTTAATGATGATGCTATTGAGACAGGAATCAAAGTATGGGTATCTTTAGTTGAGTCTCAGCTACCAAAAATTTCTGCATAAACCAAATAATCAAAAAACGTAGGAATCATCAAATGCAAAAGGAACTGCTATGAATAATACCACTATACTATCAAGTACAATGACGAAGCACTTATTTGATTGGAAACTGCATTTACTAGTAATTATTACATCGCTATTTGCAGAATGGATAGGGATCATTAAGATACCTATTGGTATTGGTACACTAGTCTTACTGCCTTTACTATACGCATTCATATTTACACTACTATTGAACCCCAACGTTACACCTTCAATGAAAGCGGTAATTTCCAAGGATAGAGCAAAATTTGCAAGCTACGCCGTCCTTTTAAGTATCATGCCCTTCATTGCAAAATTTGGTGTTGGTGTCGGTCCTAAAGTTGAAGAAATCATAGCCGCAGGTCCCGCTCTTTTACTACAAGAATTGGGCAATGTAATGACTGCTCTTATCGCTTTACCCGTTGCGGTATTGGTATTTGGAATGGGGAGGGAAGCTATTGGTGCCACTCACTCAATTGCTCGTGAACCAAATATTGCGCTCATTGCTGATAAGTATGGACTACAGAGCGCCGAAGGTATCGGTGTCATGGGTGTCTATGTAATGGGTACCTTATTTGGCGCGATTTACTTCTCATTAATGGCGGGTATTATTGCTTCTATGGATATCATGGATATTCGAGCGCTCGCTATGGCTTGTGGTATTGGTAGTGGTAGTATGATGGGTGCCTGTTCAGCAGCGCTCGCAGAAACGGTACCTGCTCAAGCGGAAACTATTACTGCGTTTGCAGCGACCTCTAATCTATTAACTTACGCCACAGGGCTATTCGTGAGTTTGTTTGTTGCCCTGCCATTCACAGAGTTTTTATATAAAGTTATTAACAAATTTAAGAAGAATAATGATATCAGTACTGCCACACAAACAGATTTTGGTTTAAAGGTACCAGAGCAATCTGTTTTATCAGTAAAGCAGTCTCTATCCCTATTAGCGGTTATCTGTATCGTTCTATTACTAAGCAATTGGGTGGGTCAAGGCGTTGATCCAATATCTGCTCTACCTGCCATGTTAATTCTGTTCGCGTGTTGTATCGTTGGCGTTTTATTAAAAGAAGTCATTCCTGTCAATGTTCCTGCTATTGCTTGGATATCAATTGTGGCCATTTTGATATCTTTGCCACAGTTTCCAATGAGCGAATATGTCTTAGTAGAAACAGAAAAGCTTGGCGTATTACAACTCATTACGCCTGTGCTTGCCTATGCAGGGTTTGCAATCTCTCAGATGGAGGTGACTTTGTTTAAAAAATCTGGATTTAAAATCGCAGTGGTTGCGCTGCTTACTTTTACAGGCACTTTCTTGGGTTCTGCCATGATAGCCCAGGCTATGCTGTAAAAGGTGCGAAGTCGTTCAGTTCGATGTTAATAGCTATTTCAAAACAGCGTCCAGCAACTCAACGTTGCTGGCGCGTAGCCCGCTTACAAAGCCTTCATCCATGACTTCATATGCTGTAGTAATTCATGAGGGCCTTGGGATAGATGACGACCCAATCGAGTGACGATATGAGCTTCACCGCTTGACAGTAGCGTATTGTCTATAGGGATTGCTATCAAATGTCCGTCTTTCACTTCTTTGGACACTACAAAATACGGTAGAAAGGTAAATCCCATATTTGAGCGAGCAAAGTTCTTTAGCACCGTGAATGAGTCAGTGGTTAGGATAGGGTCAAATCGAATTTTTTGTTGAAATTCGGCCATCGCTAGTAACTGACGCACGCCAAAATGACTTTCAGCCAACCCCACTGGATATTCCAAAAGCTCCTTTAACTGCATAGGTTTACTTCGATCGGCCAATGGGTGGTCGGGCGAAACAATAATATACATTGGCTGACAACTGATAACCTGTGATCGGATGCGCGGATGACTGCTAGGATGGAATACTAGCCCGATGTGCGCTTCATCCTCCTCAACCTGACGAATCACCTCGTTTGATCCACCAGTACTGATCGAAAGTGTTAGCGCCGGATATAGACAGGCAAACTCAGATAATGGGCCCAACATTAAATCCCCAACAAAACCATCACCCATTGCTAACTTTATATGACCCCGCTGTAATCCCAACAACGACTGTAATTTGGAAACACAAGTTTCTTCAGCGGATACTGATTCCCGATAAAACTGTAAGAGAATACTACCAGCTTCTGTGGGTGTTACTCCTTTTCGGTGCCGTTCAATAAGAATGCATGCTAATTCTTTTTCTAACAGAGATATCTGCCGGCTGATGGCCGAGGGAGCAATATCCAGCTTATCTGATGCAGCTCGGATCGTACCCATAGTCACAGCCTCATAAAGATAGGATAACCGCTTTCCATTAATCTCTTTCATTGCTTCCTCTTGCTCTGTTTTTGGTTTCATTGAATAAGTGCAGCACTTTGACCCATGATGGAGCAATAAAATCCAGTGTCGGTATATTATTTAGTTGGTTCTGCAGAAGTGCCCGTGGTGTATCAAAAAGTATACCTTAATAAAAACAAACAGTGGCCTAGACGTTTAATGTCTGCATAGCGCATCAAGCCTATTCCGATAACATAGCTTTATGCAATTAATCAGCTGGTATTGGTATTACGTGAATCTTCATTAGCACCGGTGATGACTGATTATAATAACGAACAGTGCGAAAAAATAGTTAAAGGAATCCTTGGTTATCATAAAGAGCAGGGTGCTTGGTTGGGATTGGCAAGATTTTCAGGGCATATGACATGTAGTGGTCAACTAATTTGGATACAAGGCAGCCAAGTGAAAGTGCTACAAACAGTAGACTAAGAGAGACTGACACCGTATCCAGTTTAGGTGAAGTGAAGCAGTGGCGTCAGCAGATTCATAGTCAACCAGAGCTTGGTTTTAAAGAATTCAATACCTCATTATTTATTGTTGATAAGTTAAAATCCTTTGGGGTTGAGGTGCATCAAGGATTGGGTGGTACAGGGGTTGTCGGTATCCTAAAGAACAGCTGAGGTCCTACTATTGGCATACGAGCTGATATTGATGCGTTACCAATAAAAGAGCAAAACGATATTGATTATAAATCCACTCATGAAAACTGTATGCATGCCTGTGGTCATGATGGTCACACGTCAGTGCTGCTTGGTACGGCAAAGCATCTTAGCCAGCATAAAGAATTTAACGGCACCATTTATTTTATCTTTCAACCTGCTGAAGAGGTCTTATGTGTTGCAAAGGCCATGATTGATGATGGGTTGTTTGACAAGTTTCCTATGGACGCCGTCTACGGGTTACATAACTGGCCAGGCCTACCTGTGGGAGAGATTGCAGTCAATAACGGAACTATAAGGCACTCATGCAGCCATGCCACATTTAGGGGCTGATCCTATAGCAGCAGGAGCGGCATTGACCACAACAATCACTCTATTAGTTCAAAATCCAGAATTTCGAATTCACTGCCATTGACGATAAGTGAAACCTGATGTGCACCAGAGTATAACTTGCGGGTTGTTACCACTTTAAAACTCTGCTTCCTCGTTACCGAATATATTTCATCGGCCCTAATATTCCGCTCGCTGATTTTAAACACTTTACGCGATAAATTTCCGTTGTTTTTCTGATAGTAAATACCATATTCCAGCCTTAGCTTTTTACTTAATGAACTCCTGTTTTGAATTGAAAAGGAAAATTCAAGTTCAGAGCCAATTTCAATTATAGGTTGTTTTAGGCAGAACTCTGATATGTTGATATCACGGCTATTAAATCCAAAAAGTTCGAGCACATCTGGATTTCCTTTTTTTAGCAACGTTCGGCAAGCGTGTTTAATCAGCCTGTCTGTGTTTTTACTTTTTCCATAGTGCTTCCTAGCAAAGTGAATAACAAAGTCAGGATTATCTTTTGCGATGTCGTTAATACTATTTGCCACACTGCGCCTGACCAGTTCACACTCATCTTCTTTTAGCTGGTCAAATATAGGTAACAACGGAGCCGGCTCTTTCTTCAGCGAAATTAATGCGATTCCCCATGGCAATCTTGGTCGGGAACCTTCACTGGCCAGTCGACGCACTCTATTATTCTTATGAGTAGTCCACAATATCATCTGTTCTAACATTTGCTGTTCATACTTTACGATAAAGGGTCTTACTGCGAACTCGCATGTGATAAATGGCGTGATCACTTCAAAGGCAGAAACAGCACTCCTATACTCATTAATCCCATATCGCTCGATGTACTCTGGTAAGAACAGATATTCTAAACTATCTGCTTTAACACCAAGGCCTTCAAAGTGCTTAACCAAAGTTAGAATAAGTTTAGCTGCTTGTTCGAACTGTTCTGGCATGAACTGATGTAGAACCGTTGTAGTATGAGAAACCCGTTGCTTGAATTCATAACCATCAAACTGCTCACAAAAAATCAGTGTTATAAATTTTTGTGTATCAAAATCAGTAAGAATTTCATTGCAGGCTTGAGCAAAAAAATCATAGAATTTTTTTGAATAAAGATCTTTAAACAACGCACTTATATTATGGGTCCTATATTAACGTCAATGATAGATTTTAATGCACTTTGTAACTTTTCATTTAACGGTTTCGGGTAGACTTCAGTTAAAGAAACGGAGTCACATTGCTGAAAACTACAAAATGGTATAATGGCGTCTACAAAAGCGGTAATGACTAACGCTTGATCAACGTTATGTTGCTCAAAATGTAGTGATTTAATCTCTAAATGAGACGTTTTTCTATGCACTTTACAATCCATGCGACCAACAAATTCATCGCGATAAAGTAGCGGTAAGCAAAAGTAACCATACTGTCGTTTCACTGCAGGAACATAACATTCTAGTTGATAGTTATATTGAAAAAGCAACTTGAGCCGATCACGTTGAATGACACTATTATCGAATGGCGAAAGTATCAACATTCGACTATTCAGACGAGGAAGGGGCCGTTCAATCGACTCGGTTTCCACTAATAATATTTCACCCGTACTCATTTGCACTTGTTGTAAAATGTTCTGCGCTAATCTTTCATTGACCAAGTTTTTAACTGCATTACGCAGTTCGTTATCTCGACGTAAATACGTCAATCCTTTCAGCGAGGTAACACCAAGACAACGGAACTGTTGATCAACAATATGTGTGGCAAGTTCATCCATAGTTGGCATTTGTAAATTTACCCCTAAAGGTAATACGCGTTCAGTTAGATCATAGGTTTTTTGGAAACCTTCACGGCAGCTAACCATCAAGTCACCTTCCATATACAACTGTTCAAGTGCCTTTTTCGCAGGTTTCCAATCCCACCAACCTGCACGTTTTGTCGCATTGGACTCTAAATCTCGAGATCGCAACGGACCGTCGATACGTATGCGTGTTAATAATTCTTGCATCAGCTTGCTATCACGCTCTTTATGCCAATGAATTTGGCCATTTTTAATCGCGTGTTTATAAGGTAAGGAGAAGCGAAAATCTTTAATCGGTAAAAAAGCGGCAGCGTGAGACCAGTACTCAAAAATGTCCTTATTGAGTAATAACTGATTGGTCATAGCGGGTTTGAAATTAGCTACTCTAGAATGAAGAATATGATGATGAGCACGCTCTACCACCGAAATAGCATCAATCTGAACGTAACCAATATGGTTAATTGCATTACACGCACCAGCCAAACCACTGCCAAAAGCTTGTGTTTGTAGCAAACCTTGTGCTGACAGGGCAAGGCGACGTAAACGCGCTAGCTCTTGAGGGTGTTTAATTTTAATCATTTTGGCCTAAACGATAATTAACGAATATCTGCGCAAATCTAAATCTGTTTTAAGGGGTTTGGTTTAAACCGAGCTCTTTTTGTTTTTTCTTTGTCAGGCCTAATGAAACAAGCCGATAAGATTCTTTAAGGTAATATAATAAGTCGTTATCATTATCATCAATGCTTTCGTAGTGTTGTATCCATTTCATTCCACGAGAAGCAAAATACGGTGCAGGCTTATAGCCAGGTATTTCACTGAGAAAATGAAAATTCAGTTCAGATGTTTTAAAAATAAATGCAGGGGTGTCACCTTTTCCCAATCCTCCGATAGCAAAAACCTTTCCGCCGACTTTCCATACATGAGAATTATGCCATTGGACCACATATGTGGTTGCTTCTAATGCGCGACAGAAATCATTAAATTCTTTATAGTTCATATTGTCGATCTTCGTTTGTATAGTCTATTGGCTATAGAGCCCATTATATGGACTTATAAATATATGAGCTCGCTTTATATTTTAGCGATAACGCGCATATAATTTACTGGCTAAAAATTCGCCAATGAGCATTTCAAACCATGCTATTGGGACCAAAGTAACTGCCATTTCCCACGTTCCTAATCCTGAGTTTACAGACCCTATCCAAAAAACACCCAGCGTTGCCATGCAAGTAACAGTGGCTGATATAACAATTGTTTTTACATTGTGACCAAAGCTTTGAGCGCACAACCAGTAAATAAATACCAAGGTACTCGCCAGTATCGTATCCCATATTCCCCATATCAAAGCATTACTTACGGCCATTGGCCCAACGACTAACTTTCCGGCATAGAAGGCCTCCATCATAGGAAATGCGACTAAAATAGCTCTTGCTACCTCGGCAACGTGGATCCAAATACTCGTTAGTAACATAACGACAATGAATTGCTTAAATTTGAATGTGTTATTCATAAATATCGTGTCTATTCTGATTTTTTATGGCTAATTAAAAAATAGATTCTGTAATGCATGCAACAATCTAAATTATTGAATTAAGAGTAACCAAAAATAGAATTCAAAGCATGATCAAGGACTGACTTTAATTCATCTTCTACCAGACCTACTTTTGCTTGAACAGCCAGCCCATAACTTACTGATAAAAGATAGTTAGTCAGTTTTTGAGCTGTTTGGCCTTGGGGCATATCCGTCTTCGCAATGTCAGACGCGAATAAACCTGTCAATGTTTGCTGAGTTTCTGTTCCTAATTTCTTCATATAAACAACCGCATCTTCTGGAAACGCAACACTATCTGATTCATTAAAACTCTTTACAAGCAAACATCCACGGGGCGTTTCATCGCTGGTGAATAGCTCAATAAGTCCATAGAAACAAGCTTGTAACCGCGCTTTTAATGTTGCATCTGAGGGCTCTACTAGGTGTCTGTAGTTAACTTCTACATATTGTTTTTGATAATGTGCCAAAGCATCTTTGAACAATTGCTCTTTATTGACAAACGTGCCGTACAAACTCGACGTATTAATGCCAAGCTCAGAAGAAAGATTAGCAACAGAAGTACCCGAGTACCCATTGGCCCAAAATAACCGCATCGCTTTATCTAAAACGACCTCTTTATCAAACGCTCTTTTTCGTCCTGCTTTCATTCTGTGGCCCTTAAAAATAATATTAATTAACCCTATTTTGAAGCAGTCACTTCAAAATGTCAATTTACCCTATTGACATTACAAAGTGATCGCTTCACAATCAACTCAATTCTGAAGCGATCGCTTCATAAGTGTAAAATAAGTGAACTAAAAATGTTTAAAAAATTCGTACAAATTACGGCGCTATTCAACTTTCCAATCGCACTAGGCATGATTATTTCAGCGCTGATGGCACCTCAAGCAGACACGTTAATTATCACAGTGGTATTGGGCGTATCTTTTATGCTTATGGGCGCTGCGTTACTTTGGGCTACTTCAGACATTAAAACCCGTGCACCTCTTATTGTTTGGAACGGATTGGTAAGAATGGTCGGCTTTATCATTGTTACATATGCCGCTTCATTAGGCTTGGCTCCAAAGGTATTTATCTTTATTTCAGTCATAGATCTTATTACCGCCTTTGTTTACATCATTGGCAGTATGCGCGTATCTGGACTGTCTTTTAAATCGCTATTTTTAGGCAAAACCCAGTAACTTATAAATTAATAATTTTAGCATTGATAACATTAACTTAAGCAAACTCAAGTAAACTACTTTCAGGAGAAATATTATGACGATTAAAGCATTAAGAACACCAGAAGAAAGATTCTCTGTATTACCGGCCTTTCCTTACCAACCTAACTACATTGATGATTTAGCTGGTTTTGAGTCTTTACGCATGGCCTACATCGACGAGGGTGATTCCTCATCTGAAAACACTTTTTTATGTTTACACGGTGAGCCTTCATGGAGCTACTTATATAGAAAAATGATCCCAATATTCACAGGAGCAGGCCATCGTGTTGTTGCACCTGATCTTTTTGGCTTTGGTCGCTCAGATAAACCAGTAGATGAATCGGTCTATACCTTTGATTTTCACCGTGACAGTTTAATGCAATTTATTGAACGCCTTGATCTGAAAAATATCACACTGGTCTGTCAAGATTGGGGCGGCTTATTAGGCTTAACGATCCCAATGGATATGCAAGACCGATTTAAAAATTTGATTGTTATGAACACGGCAATATCGGTGGGTGAAACCGCCCCTGAAGGGTTTTATCAGTGGCGAGATTTCTGCGCAAATGCCCCTGAAATACCTGTAGGTGGTTTATTTGCCTGTGACGCAGGACCAGCAGTGTCTATCATGGATGTTATAGCTTACGATGCGCCATTTCCAGATAATAGCTATAAAGCAGGCGTTAGACGTTTTCCTGCCATGGTGCCTGTCGAGCCAACAATGGATGGTGTTGAGCTTGGAAAACGCGCAAGAGAGTTTTGGTCAAAAGAGTGGAACGGTCAAAGCTTCATGGCGATTGGCATGAAAGATACAGCTTTAGGCGAAGGCCCAATGGAGTACTTAAGAAGCTTTATTAAAGGCTGCCCTGAGCCCTTAAAAATTGCAGAAGCAGGACACTTTGTTCAAGAATATGGTGTTGAAATTGCAGAAAAAGCGCTTGTTCATTTCGGAATGAATAATAAATAGGATATCTCTAATGAATACAAATATTGAAAATAAAGTCATTGTTATAACGGGTGGAAGCAGTGGTTTAGGTGAAGCAACTGCGCGTTTTCTTGCTCAAAAAGGCGCTAAAGTCGTATTGGGTGCGCGTCGTAGTGAAAAACTAGCAGCTATCGTAAATGATATTCGTGCTGAGGGTGGCGAAGCTGAATATGTCACGATGGATGTCACCAAATCCGATCAGGTTAAAATGCTTGTCGACAAGGCGATTGAGACTTTTGGACGCTTAGATGTCATGGTCAATAATGCCGGCTTGATGTCGATTGCCCCAATGGCTGAGGTTAAGGTTGATGAATGGGATCGCATGGTCGACATTAATATCAAAGGGGTACTTTACGGTATCGCCGCTGCACTTCCCGTGTTTACCAAACAAAATAGTGGTCACTTTATTAATCTCGCTTCCGTTGCTGCACATAAAGTTTCACCGGGTTCGGCTGTCTATAGCGGTACAAAATTTGCGGTTAAAGCGATAACAGAAGGATTGAGAGCGGAAGTGGGTGGCAATATACGTACAACGCTATTATCACCTGGCTTAATTGATTCTGAATTAAAATTCGGTAGTTCGGATGAAGCCACCTCTCAATTTGTTCAAGATATTTATAAAGTCGCTATTCCAGCGTTATCTATTGCTAAAGCTGTCGCCTATGCGATTGAACAACCAGATGATGTCGATATTAACGAAATTATTATCAGACCAACAATTCAAGACTTCTAATCTAATGTGAGTTGATCCTGCCTTTTTATATATCGTTTGGCAGGTCAATTTAAAAAAATTGCTTTAAAGGTATAAAAAATGAAAAAAATACTCGTTATTGGTGCTAATGGCCAGATTGGTAAAATAGTGGTTGAGTTGCTTCACAATCAGGATCGCCCAGTTGTCGCAATGGTTCGTAGCAAACAACAAGCTGAGAAGTTAGAAAATATGGGTGTAGAGGTTGTTGTTGGTGATCTTGAAACTGATTTTGAACACGCTTTTAAGGACTGCGATAAAGTAGTATTTAGTGCTGGTTCTGGCGGTAATACAGGCGACGATAAAACACTTTTAATAGATTTATGGGCAGCAAAAAAAGCAGTTGATTATTCTTTAAAGGAAGGTATACAACATTTTGTAATGGTAAGTGGTTTAGGCGCACAAGACCCTGACGAATTTGAATCAGAAATAAAACCCTATTTGGTGGCAAAGTATTTTGCGGATTATTATTTAATAGAAAGTGGTTTAGAGTATACGATTTTACGTCCCGGTAGTTTAACCAATGAAAATGGAACGGGTTTAGTTAGAACGACAAGAGCTGAAAGTTTTAAAGAGTTAATCATTCCACGAGAAGATGTAGCAGCGACAATTACGTATTGTTTAAACGCCGATAATACTAAAGGAAAAACGTTTGAGCTATATAGTGGGAAAGAATCCATTCGTGAATCTTTAAAATAAGCGAATCACTCTGTTCTACAAAACAAAAACTTAACACCAGTATAATGATTATGTTAGAACGACAAATGGTTGGCGTATTAAAAGTTTAAGACTCAACATGGCTAATGTACTTGGCGCTTAATAATAGTCATTCAAGCATTAACCTTGGGCTAATCGAATTAGAAGGTCGTTTAAACTCCTCCCAGGTAAATGTGTTGAATTCATTTTTTCACTCAGAAGTATTATGTAACAAACTAAGGGATAATCATGACTCAAAATAAAACAATCTATCTTAATAAAGTACTTGAAGAACATTCTCAAGATATGACAAGTAAAGTGGTTGCCATTACCGGTACTACAAGTGGTACGGGATTTGTATTCGCAAGAGAAGTTGCTAAAAAAGGGGCTACAGTCCTACTGCTTAATCGTACAAGTGCAAGATCAGAAAATGCCTATAAGCAGTTAACCGAAGCAGTTCCAAGCGGAAAATTTGAAGCAATAGCGTGCGATTTGCAAGATTTTGAAAGTGTAAAAAAAGCAGCTGAACAAATTAAATCGGAATATAGTGTTCTCGATGTTTTAGTCAATAATGCTGGAATTATGGCCGTAAAAGATGAAGCGACTAAAGATGGCTATGATGTTCAAATGCAAACAAATGCCATATCACACTTTCTTTTAACCAAAGAATTATACCCTTTGCTTAAAAACAGTAGTGAAGCTAGAGTCATAAACCAAACGTCGTTAGCTAGATTAGGTGGACCTTTAGAACCTGCCTATTTTGAGAAAAATGGAGGTAATTTAGGAGGTAATGGCACACCTGAAGAAACCGCAAATTTTCAAGGCGCTAGATGGGAACGTTATCACCAAACTAAATTGGCAAATGCCACTTTTACCTATGGTTTAAAAAAGAAACTTTTAGAGGCTAACGTTAAAAATATTATTTCATTATTGGTGCATCCTGGCGTAGCCATAACCAACCTTCAAGCAACTTCAGCTGAAACAGGTGGAATGGATGTTAACGGAGGCGTTATGAGCCAAGCACAGTCTGCTGAAGATGGCGCCGCTGGAATTATTAGAGCTGCTATGGATAAAGAGGCGAAATCTGGTGATTTTTATGGACCAACTGAAGGGATAAGTGGTTTTCCAAATTTGCTAGAGCCAGAAGAGCTACTTTTTGACGAATCTAATGTCGCTATCAATTGGAATGGGTGTGAAAAAGCTGTTGGTGAATTTAAAATATAAAATCACAAACGGTTGGTAATTTCTTTAAATCTGCATTAGAGTTTTAAATAATATGCAAAACTACCTTCAAGAAATAGAAACAATCACCTCTAAAGCAGGTGAAACCGTTCCTTTACAAAGAAAAGCTTTTGAAAGAGGTTTTTCTTTTAAGCACATGTCTTTTTATGAACAACTAGCGATATGGAGTTATATCTGGACGAACACCAAAGTGTATAGAGCAGAAATGTTTTGTTTGTATTTCTTGGAGGAGCATATTAAAAACAAAGATGAAATGCTGGCCGCTTGGCCAACGATTAAATTATGGCAAGACAAAATTAATCGATGGGAAACAAGCGATGGCATTTCAAAAATATATGCTCAATTAGTAGAATATGATGCAGCACTAATTTTGCCAACATATAAAAAATGGAATACGTCTAAAAACCCATGGCATAGAAGACAAAGCATAGTGGGTTTACTTTATTATAGCGCTTATAGAAAACACTATTTACCTTTTCAGGTACTTATAGATTTGGTAGCACCTTTAATTTCTGACAACGCTTATTATGTGGAGAAAGGCGTGGGTTGGACTATTAGAGAAATAGGAAATATATACCCTAAAGAGCAGGAAGAATTTCTATTTAAGAACGCAACTAAAATTTGTGCTTACGGATATAGTGCAGGTACAGAAAAGTGGGATAAAGCAAAACGAGAAAAACTGAAGCAAGTTAGAAAAGCAGCAAGAGTTTTAAACCGCAAAAAAAACATTTAAAAAGGAATAAATATGTCAAACAACAAACAAATATCAGCAGCGTTTCCTTTTGAATCTAAATTTCAAGAAGTATTAGATTCTAAAATGCATTATGTAGATGAAGGAGACAAAAATTCTAAAGATACTTTTTTACTCATACACGGAAACCCTACCTCAAGTTATTTATGGCGGAACATTATTCCGCATGTAAGTGCCTTAGGTCGTGTGGTTGTTCCTGATCTTATTGGAATGGGTAAGTCTGACAAGCCCGATATAGATTATACATTTGAAGACCATATTACCTATTTGGATGCGTTTATTGAAAACTTAGGGCTGAAAAACATCATTCTAGTCATTCAAGATTGGGGCTCTGCTTTAGGTTTTAACTATGCCAATCAGCATAGAGAAAATATAAAAGGGATTGTTTTTTTTGAAGCTATGTCTCAAGTTTCTTATTGGAAAAATACGACTAAAGAGACAGAAACATTATTTAAAAAATTTCGTGACCCTGCAGAAGGGCATGAAATGATTGTTAAAAACAACTTCTTTATTGAGGCTATGCTACCCATGATGGCGGGCAGAGAATTAACTCAAGAAGAAATGGACCATTACCGAGCGCCTTATTTGGAAGAAAAGAGCCGTAAACCACTGCTTATGTGGCCTGGTCAAATTTCGTTTGATGGCGTCCCAAAATTTACCACTGACATTGTTAATTCATATAATGAGTACCACAAAAATTCAGATGTGCCTAAGTTGTTATTTTATGCAGAGCCAGGACTAATCATTAATCGAGAATTAGGTGAGCATATCGCTGAAACGTGGAAAAATATTACTGCAGTAGATTTAGGTGAAGGGAAGCATTTTCTACAAGAGTCACATCCACACGAAATTGGTGAAGGTATTGTCGATTGGTATAAAAATATTTTAAATAAATAAACACTAATTATAGGCGCAAGTGGTCAAATAGAAAAAATGCTTAAGCGTTATATTGGGTAGACTACGGAACCATGAGCAGATTTATTTGACCACGGCAACCTTAATTCTTTATTAGCTAAATGCTTCATGCTTTTCATAATTATTTCCAAAACGCCGTATAAACTGCTTGCTCAAAAAGTAGACTTAAATGAAATTAAGTCTACATGGATAAAAAAAGTGCTGATAATTAGCTAGTACCTAAAACTACTTGTTGATGCGACGATACCAGTCATGTGAACCGCCCCGGGATTGTCGGAGACTTAACATTCTGAGAGAATACGACAATGAAAAGACAAACCTACACCCCCGAGATGAAAGAACGCGCCGTTCGCATGCTGATTGAAGCGTCTGGCGATTACCCCTCCACATGGTCAGCTATTCAAACCATAGCTCCTAAGATTGGCTGCACACCTGAAACCTTACGATCGTGGCATAAAAAGCACATCGATCAAACCATTCCTGCCTCAGTGCAAGCTCAAAGTGAAAAAGAGCGCATCAAAGAGCTTGAACGCGAGAATAGAGAACTCAAGCAAGCCAACAAGATTATAGGTAAGGCTGCTGCTTTTTTCGTCCAGGCGGAGACGGGCCGCCCACCCAGATAATGGTTCAGTTTATTGATGACTATAGAGGTAGTTATGGGGCACTTGTCGCCTGAGTGTAGCTTTAAGTATGACAACCATTTTGCCACTTTGACGGCGACCTATGCGCTTAGTAAAGCAGATATAACATTGCCAGATCAAACACTGTATAACATAACAGGTTTTACCAATAAAAATCTTAAGGAAAATAATTTGACAGTTCGCCCAGCTTTAATAAGCTTTGGCTAAATATTCAAAGCAAAACTCAATAACACGCGTTTACCAGACTGAATTCGTGAAACACTGTGCTCATACTTATCGGGACGAAAAAAATAAACTCTGTCAAACAGGTTTATAATGCAGTTTGAACACTCGAACACACCACCAACTTTAGGCTGAATTAAGACAAAGTTTAATTTGTAATAACGGCCTTTTTGCACGGGATCACAGTGCTTCATAACGCTGTGGTTAGTAGGGTAGGTGACATAATTAATTGAAAAAATTCTACTACTGAAAATTGCTTTGTTGGTTACTCTTTCGGTCATATCTAATCCATTATTTTACGTGTATTAAACGTCGCTTAACGCATCTCAAGCTAATTGTATTGGTTGTAACTTAGTTAAATACTAGCGTGAATAATGTAATGAAATGTTCTACTTAATCTGAATTTTCGACAATGAATACTTGATAGGCAAGCGAATCAGCAGCTTATGGATAATTACATTCGTTTTGCCAACGAATTACATCAGAACTGCCAGTCATTATTATTTCATACTGTCATCGGATGACTGACGTTTACGATGCTCACTGAACATTCAATATCAAAGTTATTTAAGATAGATAGCTTTTTTGCTAATAACATTCTTTTGAGAGTATCCCAATCAGCTTGGTTCAAACGCGCCAATCGGCCAATTTGCTCAACTAAGATCACATCGCCCTTATGATATGAGCATCTTCAATCAGTTGCATAAGCTTGGGTCGCACCAAGATGGCTCCTAATTTGTTTTCGACATAGAAGGCGGCAATCTTGTGGTCATGATCGTTGGCAAATGCTATGAGTTCGCTTTTGGCACGCTTAGCGTCTTGTTCTTTGGTAGACGCTCGTAGATACGCTCTGATAAACATAAACACCTAAAATAGTCTGTTATAAGGGGTTCCATTATAGCAGTCTGTTTTAAGTGGTCTGTTAATAGGTTTGAAGGGTGAAATAACTGGTTCCTCTGGGGTATACCGTGTACATCTATACAATTTGTATAACTTTTTTTAAATTGTACATTAGTTTAATTTACTTGATTTATATCAACCAATCGTTTAGTTTAGTGAGTTGAGATTAATCCACAAGGTAATATTTTGCATAAAAATAGCTCAAGTAACAAGTAAGTCACTACTAATAACCAAGTCAGTGTCATGACCGTAGGTATGGGTCTGAGCACGGAACAAAGCATCTTTCCAGACACTGGTGGTGCGGCGCGTGCTATCAGTATGGTATAGCTCTGGTGGAACTTCGTCGCGGATAATAAGCAAGAGATCAATTGTCGATTGGAATAACGGTCATAAGCGTTTTGGTAATGTCGACTCTGATATGCAACGTCTGCCAGCGCCTGAATCACATCAAAGCTTTAAAGGTTGATTACCATTTAGCTGTATAACTTAGTTCTTAGACTCATAAATAATCACTGGAGAAAATTATGTCAAATTTAAAAGACTTACAACAACTAGCCGAAAAGCGCCGTTCTATCTATGCACTAAGCGATCAGCTGCCTGTTTCTAACGATGAAGTGGTTAAACTGGTTGAGCATGCAGTCTTGCATACGCCATCCGCTTTTAACTCACAGTCGGCACGTATCGTGGTGTTATTCGGTGAGGATCATAAAAAATTATGGGACATCACTGAAGAGACACTTAAGGCTATCGTCGGTGATGACGAGAAGTTCCAAGGTACTAAAGATAAAATCGCAGGCTTTAGAGCGGGTGCGGGTACAGTATTGTTCTTCGAGGACAAAGGCGTTGTGAGAAACATGCAAGAAGCAGCACCTTTGTATGCGGATAAATTCCCAATCTGGGCACATCAAACCAGTGCTATGCATCAATACGTGATTTGGACGGCATTGGCAAGTATTAATATCGGTGCCAACTTACAGCATTATAATCCTGTCATCGATCAGAAAGTTACTGAGGCATGGAATATTGCTGATGATTGGGAGTTGAATGCGCAAATGGTGTTCGGTGCTATTGAGCAGCCAGCAGGCAACAAAGAGTTCCAGCCCGTTGAAGATCGTATGAAAGTATTTGGCTAACATATTAACTTTTAATAAAATACAACCAATGACGCTGCTATGAATATATCTGAGCGGTTTCATTGGTTTTTTTATAATTATAAGCTGGAGTAATGTAATGAATGTTTTTGATGCCCAAACGCTACAAAAAAATATGAGCGTTAGCATGAGCTACATGAATAGATAAAAGGTGCGCAGAAAAAATGGGTGGCAGCCTGTACATTATTGTCTGAGCTACAAACTTACTACCAAAGTGAGCAGTGGAGAGACGGTCATGAAGGCAACCTGATGGTTGATTGCGCAGATAATAGGTGTTCCATCATCAGTGAAGACGCTCTTTGGAGTGCATTAACCGATCACCAAGAACAGGCAGTTTTCTGGATGAGGCTAGAACTAGATGTTATAGACCGTTGATTCTAAAATTTTATTTTTCGAAGTAATATATATTAACCAATCGTTTAGTTTAGTGAGTTGGTCATCTTGAGGTAACTATGAACACTAAAAATGAGAAGCAAATAAAAAAACGCTCCGAACAAGAGCGATCCCAAGAGACTAAGTTAAAAATTCTTGAGGCGGCATTATCTGAGTTCGCCTCTTCAGGTTTTGAGGGCGTCTCTGTCCGAGTGATTGCTAGCCGAGCAGGCGTGAATCACACCCTTATTTCTCATCATTTTGGAAGTAAGGAAGCACTTTGGAAGGCCACAGCGGAATGGGTTTTTGAAAGATACGATAGGCTATCTAAAGAACGAATTATGGCACTGAAAGGAATAGAACCTCATGCCATGATTCGTGTACTCCTCAGAAACTTCATAGAGTTTTGCGCCATCGTTCCAGATTTTAATCGGTTCATGGTGCAGGCAAATCAAAATGGTTCTGAGCGATTGAACTGGCTGGCCGATCGATTCCTGACGTCAGGTTCTGAAGCTGAATTAAGTATTTTGCGTCAAGCTCAAGAGTTGGGATTAATTCCGCAAGGTAATGGTCTGCACATACGGTATTTATTTATTGGTGCTGCGACCTCTATCTTCACTTTTGCACCTGAGTTCGAACGATTATCAGGCGAAGATGCTTTTTCTGATGAGGTTATAGAGCGACATGTTGACTATGTTTTAATGCTCTTTAGTGACAAAAACAGCCTTAGTTAAAAGCGATGAACCACACTCATTAACCAAAAGATATTTCTAGGTAAAATTCCTACTTAAAAGAGGTTCGTAAATGACGGATTATATTAAAGCAGACGCAACACATATCGATTTCCCAGTAACCAATCGAGAAGAACACATGGAGTGGTGGTACTTCGACGCCCATTTTGATAATGGCGACTACCTTGTCGTTATGTACTCGCTAAATGACACTCGGTTAAAACCAAGGCAGCCTTCTATTAGATTAAACATCTACCCTAAGGGGCAATCTGAAATCGCTAGAATAAGAAAATACACAGAAGCAGATGTCACAACGAGTTATGAAAAATGCGATGTGACCTTTGGTGAAGAAGAGTACTGCAAAGACTGTGGCGACTATTTGGAGTTCTATACCATGATTGATGGTTATGGAGCTAAGTTAACGCTCAACAAAGGTAATCACCCGTATACCTCTGAAGGTACCGACACGCCTATGCCTTGGACGGTTGCAGTTCCTTCTGGTGATATAGAAGGTGAGCTTTATAAGGATGGCGAAACCATCCAAGTAAAAGGCACTGGCTATCACGATCATAACTGGGGTGAAAAAAGCCTAGCAGGCATGGTAAAAAACTGGTACTGGGGAAAAGTGCATTCACCTGATATCTCCGTTGATTATTCAGTCATTATGAATTTTGATGACACTATATTGCAGACTGGTGCATTGGTCACTGACCGTGAAAATCTCATCATATCTCCTTCTGAATCGATAACAGACCCAGAGAACGTTAAAGCCACGGCAGTCATTAATGACACCATGAGCGAACAAACGATGGGTTACACTTTCTCAAAAAGCTTGACGCTGACAGGCTCAAAAGGCGATTTAAGCTATATCGTCAATATCGACCTTAAAGAATTAGTAATGGTTGAGCCAGGACAGTTTATGCCCGGAGAAGATGCTTATCGTTACATAGCCAAGGAAGAGCTCATCGTTACTCGTGATGGTGTCACCCAGACCTATCTGTCAGAAGGTTTGCATGAAATTGTTTACCCAAAAAAATAAGAGATATCAAGAATGACAAAGAAAATTATAATAGTCGGTGGCGGATATTTAGGCGCTGAACTGGCCAAATCATTAGAAAATCATCTAGATGTTACGCTCATAGAGCAACGAAAAGCCTTCGTTCATGCACCCGCGATGATACGTGCCATAGTTAACCCAACGCTGTTGGATCGAGCTTTAATGCCTTACGATAATCTTCTTTCAGTAGGGAAGGTGTTGCACGGCAAGGTAACTAGCGTCGATGAAAGCGGTGTCACATTAATGGATGGCATACGGGTCGATGCTGACTATATCGTGATCTCGACGGGCTCCACTAATGGCGCTGCATTCAAACCTGCGGGCGATAGTATCGATGACTTCCGTGCTGTCATTACAGGTTTACATGCCAAGTTAAAAGCAGCATCGTCTGTTGCTATTGTCGGCGCTGGTACGGTTGGCTCGGAAATGGCGGGTGAAATCAGCTATGGCATGCCTGACAAACACGTCACGTTAATCTCTAGCGAGGCGAGCCTGTTTCTACAAATGCCACCGAAGTTTGGTGCTGAACTTACATCAAAACTTAATGACGCTGGTGTTGATGTAAAATTTGGTGTGCGAGTGAATAACCTTGAGAGTTTAACAGATCCCTATTCAGGCACTCTTGAATTGTCAGATGGGACGACTGTCATTGCAGATTTGATCATTCCAGCCGTTGGTTCACATGCTGTATCTGACATATTAGCCAGACTACCTAACATTAATATAGAGAAATCTGGAAGAGTGAAAGTCGATAACTATTTACGCCCTTCTTCTTTTGCTAATGTATTTGCAGCAGGTGATGTGGCGAGTGGGGGTGATGCAATGACGATTGTAGCTGTTGGCCGACAGGTGCCTTGGCTAAGCAAAACGTTCAAAGCACTAGCAGCAGGACAGCAACTAGCAGAAATTAAACCTTATGAACCATGGAAAGACGGAAAATCTCCGTTATTTCTACCGCTAGGTCCTAAAAAAGGCAATTCATTTTTAGTTATTGGTACGTTTGGAGATTGGATAACGAGTATGATAAAAGGTAAGGATTTATTTATCAGTAAATATCGAAAGATATTTGGTCTCAAAGGCTGAAGCTATTATTCAATCAAACTTTGGTGGTGTTCTAAAAAGTATGCTGGCGATAAAAGTCAATCAGAAATCTATGCTAAGTTCTCTGATTCTATAGGGGTTTCAAGGCTTCAAAAATTGTTCAAATTTTAATCAGCATACTTTTTGACACACCACCCAAACTTTTAATTAAATCGCCCTGGTATTATCGAAGACCCAATAATCTGAGAAATAGCTGCTAGTTCGGCTCCTGTATAGCGTACCGATCATCAATAGAATATGTATGGTAAGTACACCATGAAGTACACCATGGCTATTTCAGCGAGTTAAAACGTTGATGCCATTAGCCTACAGCCTAAGTTTCAAGCCCTCACTAGGGTACCGCTATTGTTCTCACAATATAAGCAAACCTATCTCAATATTTTGTTGATCCATCAATACTTATCGTTTCTAAATCCCAAGCTTTATAGTACAAAGAGGGTTAATACCTAGCCATCAACAACTCCACCTTAACCTCAAAATAATACTCCTCTTTGATAGTAATACTCACTCTACCTTTGTGGGCATTAGCGATGGCCTGCACGATAGACAATCCCAATCCTGTACCTGCATACTTATGACTAGTCTTATCATGACGATAGAATCGCTCGAATAATTTATTGGCTTGAATCTGCTCTAATGGTTTGTCTAAACGATTGGTCATCGTTATCCTTAACCATTGCTGCTTTGAGGGTCGAACCTCGTCTTTAGTCACATTAAGTGAGGTGGTTGAGGTGAGGGCGGTAGCGGATATCATGATAGTACTATCACTAGCTGCATAATAAATGGCATTTGATATCAGGTTGGCAAACAGCCGTTGCAATAATCCTTCATCACCCAACACCATTTCAAAATCACCCGATTTCTCAAAAGTTATCCCTCGATCTTCTGCAATCATTTCATAGTAATCAACAAGCTTGGTGATTAAACCATCCGTATCCACGTGACTGATTTGCGAGTGACTTAACCCTTTCTGGGTTTTTGCCAGTAGCAGCATATTGTTAATCATGGCGGATAACTGCTCTAACGTATCATGCTGATGATGTAGCTGCTCGATATATTCGTCGCCTTCTCTTGGCTTAGTTAACATGACCTGCGTTTGTGTACTCAGCGTCGCTATTGGCGTACGTAGCTCATGAGCGATATTGTCTGAAAACCGTGATAATGATTCAAAGTTACTTTCAAGCTTGACCATCATCGAATTGTAAGACTCTGCTAGTGGCCGCAGCTCTAACGGCATATCGCCAACCGACACTCTCTCATCTAACCTTTGCAGGTTTATGCCTTTCATTTTTTGTACGATAGTGGCCAGAGGCGCAAACCCCCAATACACACTTAATGCCGCTACTGAAACCAACAACAAGGTGATGGCTGTGAGTATCAAGCTCAGCTGGCGATTAAACTGGAGAAGATATTGATGATGCACATCGGTAGGTAGGGCAATAAACGCCAAAATCTCTTGATTTGGAATAATAATGGCTCGGTAATGCCTATTGTTTATCTTGATCATAAACTGCTGATCGTGATGTTCCTGCCATAATGATAACAAGCTAAAATCGGCTGGCAAATTATGAATGAAGTTACTGGGGTCACTGGATAATAACTTGCCTTTTTTATCTGCTACTAAGGTTTTTAAATCATAATCCAGCCAAGAGGAATGCAAGTGATTGTCATCAATGAGTGATTGGGACTTTGACACAGTAGACTTTGATACTGTGAATGGTTCTATAGGCTCGTTAACACTAACCATGCGTTTACGCAGATTAAAAGCCGCATGGGTAATAATCTCTGAGTCCATTTGCTCAAAGTGTCCACTCACAGAGCGCTGCACCCACGCATAGATGATGACCTGAGAGATAATAACGAAGACTGTCAATAAGGAAATCGTTCGCCATAGCAGTGACCAGCGCCGATTTCTGAGTGTATGGTTCATGCTATTTAGAATCGTCTCCGTCCGCATCACTTTGGACCTCAGTAGCCAGCGCCTCTAATCGATAGCCCATTCCACGCACAGTATGAATAAGCTTTGCTTCATGATCATCGTCTATTTTTATACGAAGACGCCTGATCGCCACATCAATCACATTGGTATCGTTATCAAAATTCACATCCCATACTTGGGAGGCGATCACGGTACGTGGTAGCACTTCACCTCGGCGCTCTAATAAAAACTGTAGTAAGGAAAACTCTTTTGCCGTGAGCTTAATAGGCTTGCCGCCTCTATGTACCGTGCGCTTGGCAATATCCATCTTGAGATCTGCTATTTGCAGGATCGTACTTTGATAATCGGCTTGATTGGCGCGTCGTAACAGACTCTTTATTCTGACGATCAATTCTGCAAACGCAAAAGGCTTAGTCAAATAATCATCGCCTCCAATCTCAATCCCTTTTATCTTATCGCTTAAGTCATCTTTTGCTGTCAAAAATAGCACAGGCGTATGCTTACCCGCTGCTCGGTAATTGCGCACCAGCTCAAATCCACTAACATCAGGCAGCATCACATCCATTAGGATCACGCTAAATTCTTCAGTCATCAATGCATGATAGCCATCTAGGCCTGTTAGGTGATGATCCACAATAAACCCAGCTTCAGTTAAGCCTTTTTTTATATACTCGCCAAGCTTCAACTCATCTTCTACCAGAAGTATTTTCATAGTAACCCCTCAATACGATTATAGTTATTATGATTATTTGACATCCTAATCAATATAGATGACAAAAACGTTTTGTAACTGACAAAAATGTCATGTGCTCGTAATCAGATTGTCAGTCTTCTTTTGCTAATCTATATGAATGAGACATAGTTGCTTGTTCCTAATATCTAGCAGCTATGAATTATCTTTACAGGTCATTAATTCAATGACCTAATAACTTAAATACTTAACAACTTGCAAAAGAGGCTTTATATGAAAATTCACGGCTCATTCAAAAAAGTAGTACTGCTGTCGGTATCTGTACTTATAGGTATTACTACTGCTAATGCGCATACTACTGATCTAAGTACTTCAATCATCAATAACTGCGACGCTGTTACTGACTTTGCAAAAAACTTGGATCATAACGATGCTCAGCTTTCTAGCGCCCAAATGAAAAGCTATATCGATGCTAGAGTGGCTTGTGAGATTGAACACAAAGATCAACATCTACAGTCTGAAAAATACTTCATTAACAAATATGGTAGCGATAAGTAATATCAGCTCTGATGTCATACTAAAGGATTGATGACAATATTAAAAACCATAAATAGCAAGATGACAGAATTGTAATCTTGCTGTCATCTCTCTGTCAGAATCAATAAAGTATGCTTTAAAGTAACTTAATATTTTAAAGTTTTTCGACTTCATACCAAATAAAATAAGGATTTACCATGTCACTATTCAAATCAATACCACTGTCTAAATCAATCGTAGCAACTGCTATAGCCTTAGTTGTTTCAACCTCTGCTTTGGCACATGACCCAAAAATGCATGCTGAAAAAGATCAGATGAATTGTGAAAAAATGGAAAAGCACATGCAAATGATGGGCAAAATGGATCATAGTAAAATGGATATGAAGGATCCTGCTATGAAAGCTATGATGACCAATATGGGAAAAATGAAAGCGATGTACCAAAAGCACTGTGTTACTAGTAAAAGTGATTCTTAGACATTGATCGTAGAAAATCAATATTATTGTTAGATGGTTTTGTCGAGCAGTAATTGGGTATTAACAAAAATGGATTTTTAGGACAAACCTATGAAGTTTTTACTAGGAATACTGCTTACTGTCTTTGTCGCTATTGTGGGCATTTTTATTGTGGTGACTAGTGGCGTGATAAATATCGGTGCTGATCAAGCCCATAGTCCGCTGGTTTACAATTTTTTAGAAACGGCACGTACTCGTTCAATAGCAAATGCTAGTCAGGACATTGCGGTTCCAAACCTAGAAAAAACAGAAATGATCAGCTCGGGCGGGGCAGACTATAAAGATATGTGTGCAGGCTGTCACTTATCTCCTGAGGTAGAAAGTACTGATTTTAGTGCAAGTTTATATCCAAAGCCGCCCAATTTTACCAATACTGAATTGGTTGAACGCTATAAAACAGATGCCGGTGCTCAGCAAGCCTTTTGGGCCATCAAACACGGCATTATGGCATCAGGTATGCCAGCATGGGGCGCTTCGCACGATGATGATAGAATGTGGGCAATGGTCGCTTTTATCAGATCGTTACCTGAATTAAATGAGAACCAGTACACCATGCTAACGACTAGGATAGACGATGATATGTTAGGCATGTCATTTGATGGTGAGATGGATATGTCAGGTGATGGTGAGATGGATATGTCAGGTGATGGTGAGATGGATATGTCAGGTGATGGCGAGATGGATATGTCAGGTGATGGATCCGGAATGCAACATTGATTTTTCGTAAAAGATGCAGTGCTTAATAGTGCTGCTTTTTGCGATTGTCATTTTAAGTGATACCAGTATTACATGGCTCAGTAATACGGCTTTGATTTTTATAAATTTACTCGTCAGACAGACGCTCAGGAGTGGTTTTATGAGACGCTATACTAATAGATTTATTAATGCACATAATCTGATATCTGGCCGTGTGCTCTCAGCGATTGTGGTATTGCCATTATCGTTAACGATTGCCGCTTGTAGTCAACCTAACGCGACTACTGCTGACTCAAAACCAGCGACTGAGCCAACTACCGCTACGCAAAAAACCGCTCTAGTAGAGCAACCACAAGCCGAAATAATACCTGTCAGTGCTCATTCAGATACCCAATCAACTATTTTGCGAAATGTGTCAGCCACTGTCTATAAAGATGCCAATTGTGGTTGCTGTAAAGAGTGGGTCGGCCACGCAGAAGACAATGGGTTAAGCGCAGCTACCCATGATGTTGCCGACGTGTCTTTGTTTAAAGATCGTTATGGCGTACCACAGCAAATGCGCTCTTGTCATACTACCGTGACGACTGATGGCTTTGTCTTTGAAGGCCATGTCCCTGCTAAGCACATGGCGCAGTTTCTAAAGAATCCGCCAAGTGATGCCATTGGTCTTGCCGTACCTGGTATGCCAGTTGGTAGCCCTGGTATGGAATACCAGGATAAATTTATGCCATATAAAGTGATGCAGCTTAACAAAGATGGCTCAACAGCCATTTATGCAACCATTGACTCACCGCAGCAGCAAATATAGTTTGATTAAA